>JBKJUT010000107.1:0-2575 GCA_046590515.1 Ferruginibacter sp. | reverse complement strand
TGGATGAAAAATTCATCCACAGCTTTTTGCGTATTATAAGTCTTCCTGACGTAAATATTCAGGTCGCCTTTCGCAATGCGCACTGCAAATCCAGGTAATGATTCAACTGCTTCGTGGCTTTTTCTTTTTGGGTTAAGTATATCCTGGGAGATAGCATAATGCGCTGCACTCTGGTAAGTATTAATATCTTTAGCTTCGATTTTTTCTTTCCCGTTTGCGAGCAGGTAAGGGGTAACAAATACGCCTTTTACCAGGTTAAGGGTAGCGAAATGCGCCACTGTACCATTCTTATATTCAACGAAGCAGTCAGTTGCAGTGGTTTTCGCCTTAGAAATATCTTCATTACGCTGTATCTGCGCTTCTTTACTGACTTTACAGGAGTTGAATACAATAATTAAGATTAAAGCGGGCAAGTAATAATTTTTCATAAGGGTGGTTTGGATTTAAACGGTTTTGTTATAATAATATTGTTATATGAGCAGCAAATATTATAATAAAAGAGTCTGGTTATTACGTATTTATGTATAAAACAGGTAGTTCCTCACCTCGGCACACTTTTATATACGTAAGTAATGGTATATTATTAAATCAGCACGGATATGCTTAACAACGAAGCGATAGACAGGTTTATTGAAGATTTTAATTTCAGGAAGCCGGAAGGAATAATTGGTTTTGCTGCCCGGGTCAAATTTCACCTCAATGGACATGTAAAAACCCGTTATACCGAGGTGCAGATATTAAAAGGTAATGACCTGAATGCCATATACTTAATTAACCCCGATCTACCCTTCGAAGACTTGCCGGATACATTTGTATTGCAGGAAAGTACATTTGAGTATATAGAAAATGACCGCCTGGAGATATATTCTAATACACATCCGGGTAACCACGTCAAAATCATACCTGTAGTGGTTGAATAAACTTATTATAAAAGAGAAACCCTTACATAAATGTAAGGGTTTAGGGTTTTTTGATGCTGTAGGGGAAGGGTTCGAACCTTCACGAGGCAGTTAGCTGTAACACAAAGTTCGGTGGTCGACCCCGGTCGGCCTGGTATTGCTACCCGGCCGGCTCTATGCTACGTTTATCCTGTTATCCTCACCTCCGAGACAAGGAGGCATGTCTGCCAAAAATTTCATCACCCCACAATTTGCCCGCCTTTGCGGATTGTACACCGAAACTACAGCAAAAACACTTTAATTGATATAATTTCAAAAAATATTTTAGAAGTATAGAAATAATTTAATTATTTCATTCGTTAATAGATAATTACTAAAAACTGTCCCATTTATGTCCTCCAAATTAAATCTTGACAAACTCGATCTGCAGATAATAGAGGAGATGATGGAAAATGCAGAGATATCCTATGCAGAACTGGGCAAAAAACTATTCGTTAGTGGTGGAACCATACATGTAAGGATTAAAAAGCTGGAGGAAGCTAAAGTGGTAAAAGGAACCCGGCTGAATGTAGATCTTAAAATGCTGGGGTACGATATTACTGCGTTTGTTGGCATTTACCTGGAAGAAAGTTCTATGTATGACGTGGTAGCCAAGGAACTGATGAACATCCCCGAAATTGTCAGGCTGAATTATATCACAGGAAATTACAGCATGTTCATCGAAATTGTCTGCAAAGACATATCGCAGTTGCGGTACGTATTGCATGATGAATTACAAAAGGTAAAGGGCATTGCCCGCACAGAAACTTTTATATCGCTGGAAGAAGGATTTAACCGGAATGTACCGGTGGTTCCGGCAGATTAATTTTTTACGTCTACTGCATCCCGTAAGCCATTGCCCAGTAAATTAAAAGCCAGTACCAGTATCATGATTGCCATACCTGGTACGAGGGCAAGAAAAGGATGGTGAGTAATAATAAAATTATAATTTTCTTTGATCATTAGGCCCCAACTGGGTTGTGGTGGTTGTACTCCTATTCCGAGGAAACTTAAACCTGCTTCAATAATTATAGCTGTAGCAAAATTACCGGCTGCAATAACCAATAGAGGCCCGGCAATGTTCGGCAACATATGCCGGAATATAATCCGTGCATCGGTGAAACCAAGCGCACGGGCGGCCTGTATATATTCCATTTCCTTTATGGCCAGTACCTGTCCTCTTACCAGTCGGGCCACATTCACCCACATGGTTAAGCCTACCGCAATAAAAATCTGCCAGAAACCTTTGCCCAGGGCCATTGTAAAAGCAAATACAAGCAGCAGGGTTGGTATACTCCAGGTTACATTGATCAGCCACATGATCACCTCATCTATCCAACCCCGGTAATAGCCGGCCAGGGCACCCAGTAAGATTCCCAATGTCAGTGAAATAAGTACTGCAATACATCCAACGGCCAGGCTTACCCGAATACCAATGATCAACCGGCTGAGGATATCGCGACCGAAAGAATCAGTACCCAGCCAATATGTTCTGGTAATGATATTTTTATCAGCCTGGCTGTAGGTAAGCTCACTGAGCCGGTATTGTTGCGTAACAGTGAGCTTACCTACAGCCAGGCTGATAAAAATATCAGTACCCAGCCAATATGTTCTGGTAATGATATTTTTATCAGCCT
>JBKJUT010000040.1:0-5118 GCA_046590515.1 Ferruginibacter sp. | reverse complement strand
CCGGCACACCTGGTATATGGTTGGGACAGAATACCAACTGGCTTAGTCGTGCCAACTGGTGCGGCGGTTTGCCCACTGCCACTACAGATGTTACCATCCCGGCCGGTGCACCCAATTACCCTGTAATTATAACCACGTTACCGGTTACACGAAATATTACCATTGCCGCAGGTGCCAGTGTCACCATTACCGGTGTCGGCAGGCTGGGTGTGTACGGTACTATTGCCAACAGCGGTACTTTCAATACCGTAGATGGATCACTGGAGATGGCCGGGGCTTCCCCGCAAACCCTGTCTGGCGTCAGTTTACAGGGCCGCAACCTGAAACACCTGTTAATCAGCAACAATACTGTGAACCTTTCCGATTCACTTAATTTATATGGCAAATTATCCTTCACGGGTAACAACCGCACTTTTAACACCAACGGCAACCTGGTATTAAAATCGAATGCCGCAGGTACAGCCTATGTTGGAGATATCACCAACAACGGGGTTAACAGCGGCAACACCATTAACGGTGATGTGCTGGTAGAACGTTTTATTTCTGCCCGCCGGGCCTGGCGTTACCTGAGCGTACCAACAATGAATAACCTGCAAACGATCAAGCAGGCCTGGCAGGAAAACCAGGCAGCTAATTCGCCTACCCCTGCCGGTTATGGTACCCAGATCACCAGTACTTTCACTCCCACAATCGGGAACGGGTTTGACCTACTGACCCCGGCCGGCGATGGAGTGAAAACATTTAATTCAGCTACCACGGCCTGGCAGGGAATCACCAGCACCATGGTGCCGTTCACTACCGGGGAAGGTTATATGGCCATTGTACGTGGCGACCGGGTATCTAATACATTTGTTTCACCGGTAACTTCTACCACTCTGAGAGATAAAGGTGCTCTTGTAACAGGAACCTATAATTTTGCACCCATTGCCCTAATAGGGCAGTTTAAAGGAATAGGTAATCCGTACGCCTCGGCGGTTGATTTTACCAAACTTACCAAGGTGGGGTTGCAGGATTTATATTATGTATGGGACCCTCAATTATCAACCCTTGGAGCCTACCAGACCTTTTCCGGCCCATCCTATATTGCCACACCGGGTGGGGGTAGTTATGCCGGCGGTAACAAACTGATCGAATCGGGCCAGGCCTTCTTTGTACGTGCCGCATCAACCAATGCCACGGTAACTTTTACCGAACCGGCGAAAACGGACGGCAGCTTCCTGGTACAACGCGATCCCGTTTCAGTAAGGCAGTTAAAAGCAGACCTCTATAATATGGTAAACGGGGAACGTCGTTTATTCGATGGGGTTATGACCCAATTTGATGAAACATTCCGCAATGATATTGACGGATTAGATGCCCAGAAGTTGACCAACTTTGGCGAGAACCTCGGGTTAAGCCGGGCGGGTAATGTACTGGCAGTAGAACGCCGTGGGGTGATAGAAAGAGCCGATACCATTTTCTACCGGTTGGCACAATTCAGGTTACAGTCGTATGAAATGGAGCTGACCCCTCAACAACTGGATGAGCCGGGTCTTACAGCCTATTTTGAAGATGATTTCCTGGGATCGAGTGTGCCGATGAGCCTGTCGCAAACTACTATTGTGCCTTTTTCAATAACCAATGATGCCCGTTCTTATGCGGCCAACCGTTTCAGGATAGTGTTTAAGAAAGTGCCAAAACCAAGCTTTATCTCTGTTGAAGCCAGGAAGCAGTTAAATGATATTGCGGTGGACTGGCAGGTGCGGGATGAAGCAGAAGTAGAGAAATACGTGATAGAGCGGTCAGCCGACGGGGTTAGTTTTGCACCGGTGGGAGAGGAGCGGGCAGTGAACAGACAGTCCGGCCAGTACATTTATATTGATGCAAACCCGATGGAAGGGGATAATTATTACAGGGTGAGGGGTACAGCAGGCACCTACATGATGCTAAGTAAGGTGGTTAAAGTAGGTTTTGTGAGCCCGGTGCGTGATATCACTGTGTTTCCAAATCCTTTACAGGAAGATAAAAACATTACGCTTACCATGAGCAGCCAGCCTGCCGGCACCTATTCAGTAAAACTATACAGTCCTGCAGGTGAATTACTGAGTACCCGGAAGTTGGAACATGCCGGCCGTACCGGAATTTATCCGCTGAAACTTTACCAGGTGGTAGCGCATGGCAACTACCTGCTGGAAATCAGCGGCAATAATGTCAACACTTCCTTTAAAATAATCTATTAATGGTATTAAGTCTTATTTTTGTATAACAAGCGTGACCTATGATGTATAAAAAGTACCTGGTATTCTTATTAATAATGGTGGGAAGTTTATTGGCCAGCCAAGGCTATGCCCAGATACCGGACCCAGGCTGTGATCCTTTAGATCCGGCCTGCCCGATAGACGGAGGATTGACCCTGTTAATAGCCGCAGGAGTAGCGATTGGGGCTAAAAAGGCTCACCAGGCGAAGAAATCAAAACAAATAGCATAAAATTTATAAGTATTAAGAGCACTTTCCTGGTGCTCTTTTTTTTTGGAACAGATTTAGGGTTATCACAATTGGTAACCTCCAAATTATAATACAGCCAACCCCGTTTTTATCAACATTTTTTACGATTTTTGTTAAGGGTCAACCTGCGTATACTGCTGCAGGTTCGATCCGCATTACAAACCTATCATGACTAAATCTTGTGTTCTGTTAACCAGCTACTTGCGGTTATCTACCCGTTTTTTTGCCTTGTTTTTTTTGAGCCTGGCTTTCCTGGTGTCGTGTACTGCTACCCGGGATACTGCCTATTTCAAAACCCTGCAAAAGGATACCACCATTACCGGTTTTCCAGGCAACCATTATGAAAGTAAAATAAGGCCCGGAGATAACCTCGGGATCACCATCTCCAGTTTAAGCCCGGAGGAGAATGCCAAATTCAACAGCGCGGGGTTAATTGTAACTGAAAAAGGAACAGTACCAACTTATACTGTGCAGGCAGATGGTACCATTAAACTCTACCGTTTCGGTGATGTAAAGGTATCAGGCCTCACCCGTCGTGAGTTATCAGCCAAAATGATTACCGACCTGCTGCCTTATCTCAAAGAACCTATTGTAAATGTAACTTTCCTGAACCACCGGGTTACGGTAATGGGGGAGGTGGCCACACCCCAGGTAATCAATATGCCGGAAGAGCAGGTGTCGTTAATTGATGCCATTGTTATGGCGGGAGATATGAAAGAAAATGCCCGCCGGGATAAGCTGTTGGTGATCCGCGAAATGAATAATGAAAAAAAGATCAAGCATATCAATCTCGAAGACCATTCTATTTTCAGTTCACCCTGGTATTACCTGCAGCCCAACGATATTGTGTATGTAATGGCAGATACTTCGAAAGCCGATAAGGAAGAGAAAAAAAGAAGGATTCAAAATACGTTATCCCTGGCCATATCAGGTGTATCGTTACTCATTATTATTCTCAACAGGGTGATTCCATAATAAGTTTAGATGAACGAAGAACAATTTTTCAGGGAAAAAACAGGTTCAAATATACTCGTACAACTTGTACAGAGATATCTTCCTTATTGGCCGGTTTTTATTCTGTTTACCGGGATCTCCCTGACAGTAGCGTATATCTACCTCAGGTCACAGACAAAAATTTATGTGGCCAGCGCCAAGGTCTTACTGAAAGATCCGCAAAAGGGCAGCGGCGACAGCAAGGTATTGGATGCCCTGAATATTTTCAGTGAAAAAAAGATTGTGGACAATGAGATCATCGTGTTACGTTCTACTTCCTTGATGGAAGAGGTGGTACGCTCGCTCGACCTTTACAACACTATTTATAATGAAGGTAATGTGCAAACTGAAGAACTCTATAAAGAAAATTCCCCGCTCACCTTTATTGCGACCAACAAGGATTCGATTAGCGGTGGAGGTAAATATGCTTTCGAAATTGACTGGCCCCGGGGCCAGGTGAATATTGCAGGAAGAAATGTGCGTTTTGGCCAACCCGTTACCATCGGTGGTACGCAGTATATCATCCGCGATAACGCAAGTTACAGCCGTAACCTGACGGGTAAAAATTATTTCGTGGTCTTCAATAATGTGGAAGGCGCCGCCGGCAATATTATCGGCAGCCTGCGCGCCGCACCGCTGTCGTTTTCTTCTACCGTACTTGACCTGAAAATAGAAACCCCGGTGCCGCAAAAAGGAATAGATGTGCTTAACCGGCTTTTCGAAGTGTACAACAAGGAAGGTATAGAAGATAAGAACCAGATTGCCACCAACACCTTGCGGTTTATTGAAGACCGGCTTACTACCGTCATCGGCCAGTTGGACAGTGTTGAAAGAAATATCCAGAATTATAAATCAACCCAGGCAGTTACTGACCTCGGTGGGCAGGCAGCTATTTATTTCGGAAATGTACGGGAGCTTGATAAGAGAAAAAGTATTATAGACCTGCAACTGGAAGTGCTGGCGGATATTGAAAGATATGTAAGTTCCAAAAAAGACAATACCGGTACTGTGCCCTCATTGCAACTGGTGAATGACAATACCCTGGCTACGCTGTTGCAGCAATTGTATGCTTCCGAATTTGACCTGGATAAGGCCAGGTCTACCGCGGGAAATAAAAGTGAAATTGTATTGCTGGGAGAGGATAAAGTATCGCGGATCAAAAATGATCTCAGGGAAAATATCAGGAATATCCGAAGTAATTACCGGGCTGAAAAAAGCAGCATAGAAAGGGAACTAGGCCAGAACAGCAGCCTGTTACGCCAGGTGCCGCAGAAAGAACGCGGGCTTTTGCAGATCAGCCGGCAACAGGAAATCAAGAACAACATCTACACCTTCCTGTTACAGAAGCGTGAAGAGACCGCCTTATCTTCAGCCTCAACCTCTGCCGACCTGCGGGTTTTGGAAAAAGGCTTTGCCTATGGCCCCATCAGGCCTGTATCAAAAAATTATTACCTCATGGGATTGCTTGTGGGGCTTATTGCCTTTTTCCTCTATGTGCAGGTGCAGGAACAGTTCAATAATAAAGTTTTGTTCCGCAACGAAATTGAAAATAAAACGGTAGTGCCGGTGGTGGCGGAGATCATTCAAACCACCAGTAAAAACAATATTGCCATATCGGAAGGTAAACGGACGGTGGTGGC
>JBKJUT010000297.1:0-8635 GCA_046590515.1 Ferruginibacter sp. | reverse complement strand
TATTTTTACATAATCATAAACCGAATCGCCAAATGCCTGCCAACTGGTTGTGAGGGAGGCAGGTGCGAATGTGCCCTTTGGCAACAGGCTTACCAGGTCATCTTCTATATAGGCAGTCCGGTTTGCAGCCAGCCGCACTTTATAATCATTGCCTGTTTTACCGATTATCTGTAATGGTACCAGGCTATCCAGGTAGCCCACTTTTGCACCTCCCAGCCTATCATCACCCAGGCCGTACTTCAGGAAAGCCAGCCGCCCTTTCGTTAAAGCTATGTTGGCTGCAAGCGGAGAAAGTATAGAAAAACGGTTAACGGTCTCTTTTGATATTCGTTCCCCCGTTGGCGTTACCATAGTTACCGGGAACTTTAATACTGAAAATTTATCCTCCGCCTGCACTATATATTCTCCCTGATAAATTCCCGCCAGTCCCGCCTGGCTGACCGGTTGTTCATATAACGGTGTATTTCTATAGGTTGTCAACACACTATTAGGCAAAGCTTTCACCTTAAATGAAATTTTGTCCCCGGCCTGCATTACCAGGTCGCCCTCAGGGAAGGTCTGTACCTTTTCAATAGCGGGTATTACCACTGTTTGCTCGGGGCTGGGAATTTCATATTGAAATTGTATGCGACGGCCGATTTCTTTTCCATTAGGCGACGTGGCTGTTATAATGAAAAGGCTGTCCCCTGGAACCAGATTTACTTCCTGCGCAAATGTACCGGTAGCATACACCTTTACCGAAACCCTGTTAATTCTAACCTGGCATCCGGAACAGGTAAGTCCACTTATAAATTGGCGGGATCCACTTACCCTGTTCATTTCCTTCGAAGCATTTTTTACTGTAAGAGACACGCTACTGTTTGCCTGGGCCTTCACATTCACTTGCCACACAAGCGATAGGATGACTGGTAAAATTAATGACCCCACTGACCGAATCGTATATTTTTTTGAAACCTGGAAATAATCTGGCATAAATTATAAAAAATAGTACATATTTGAATGACCAAAATTAACCTGGACTTATGAATACCCTGGCGCGTATCATTTTACCGGCCTTAGCTTTCTGTTCGTTGTGCATTTCTGTGCATGCACAAAATTATACATCTTATCCCGGTTTTAATGAAGACAAAAGTTATGTGTCCGTTTTGCAGCAGGGAACAAAGGCGAAGTTTATCGCTGACAGCCTGGGTGCAAAAGGAGAGTATAAAAAATATCTCCAGAAACAATACCGCGATCGGTATAATTATTTAAATGATCTTTTTGAAAATAACCTGGTGGTTTCCGGTGAAACTTCCACCCGGTATTTCACCGCACTTTTAAAAGAGATTGTATCAAAAAATCCTGTACTGCAAGGCATTCCGTTACGGCCGTTTTTGTACCGTGCCTGGTGGCCTAATGCATCGACTACCGGCGAAGGGTCACTGATCTTCAATACCGGGCTATTTACACGCATGCGCAATGAAAGTGAAGTAGCCTTTGTAATATGCCACGAACTGGCTCACCAATATCTTAATCATGTAAATGCTTCCATTGACCAATATGTAAATACCGTATACGCTGAGGATTTCCAGAAAGAATTAAAAAAAATAAAAAAATCGGCTTACGAACAGAACAAGCAACTTGACGCGTTGGAAAAAAACATTACTTACACCAGCCGCCGGCATGGCCGTAATTTTGAAGCCCAGGCAGATTCGATGGGACTCATATTTCTCAGCCGCACTTCCTTTGACAGTCACCAGGCACTGAGAGCGCTCAACTTACTGGACAGCATAGATGATTCTCAGCTCGACATGGAAAAAGTTTTAAGAAAGAATTTCAGTTTCGATCAATTTCCATTTAAAGACAACTGGCTGAAAAAGGAAAGTAGTTTTTTCGGTGGGCCGGTAGCCACAGTGCAGCAAAAAAAAGAAAGCGATTCATTACGCACCCATCCTGACTGCAAAAAAAGAATTTCACTCCTGGAGCCCTTTATCCAAACCTTGCCAAAAGGCCAATTGAATCCTGTGAACGGATCCGATTTTATAGCCCAACAGCAATTAATGCAATATGATATGGTAGAGATCCTTTATAAAAAGGATTATTTGTCGCGGACATTATATAATGCCTTGTCAATGCTGGAAGATAAACCCGGAGATCCTTACCTGGTGGTGGTGGTAGGTGAAACCCTGAACAAATTATACAGCCACCAAAAAGCACATACTTTCGGTACGGTAACGGATCGACCTTCACCCTATGTCGAAAAGGATTATGATATGTTACTGCGTTTCCTGGACATATTGAAGCTGGACGAACTGGCAGGTTTAGGATTGCACTTCCTGCAACGATACACTTCTTCATTACAGGGTAATCCCCGCTTCGAAGCTGCATTACAACAAAGCATTACACACCAGTTATAAATTTTCTTTCAACTAAAAAACAATTATGAAACAATTAGTTCTTCCTATGTTAAGCCTGTTGATCTGTGCAGGGATAGTATTACCCGGCATGGCCCAGCAAAAGCTGGAAATTAATGACGTAAGGTCTGCACGACTCAGGAATTCAGGCTCTATCCTGGAAGGTAACGAGGTAAAAGGTTATTATGTTTTTTACCAGTCTGACAAAGTAGATAAAAAAACCAATGAGTACACGTTACAGATCAGCGACCAAAACCTCAATAAGATCAAGGATATTGTATTTACTGATGATAAGGATGTTCAATTACTGGAATCTTCCTATAATGGCACTTCAATCATGTTTTTATTTTATAACAAAAAAGAAAAAACCCTGGAGTACCGCGCGTATGATTTTACGGGAAAACAAACAATGACCTATACCAAAGAACTCAATAAAAAAAGCAAGATGCTGATTGAAGCTACGTATGGCAGCAAAAGCGAAGATGGAAGTAATGAAGCGCTGTTTGATATTGAAAACCGCGGCTATGTAACTATATACCCGGTGAAAGATGGCAAGTATTTTAGCTACGAAGTAAATTATTTCTTTACCGACCGTAGAAAACAATGGACGTATGAAGCAGCAGAAGAGCAGGAAGATAAGTGGGCCTCTGCAGTGTACCTGGGCAATACTGATTCGCTGGTATTATTTGAAGTAGTAAAGCAGAAAGGAATGCTATCCGGTAAACCACATTCCTGGGTGCTGGGCCTGAATATGTTTACCGGGAAAAAAGCTTTTGAAGTTTCTACAGAAACGGAAACAGATTATAAGTTTTTCCCCGTAAATATTTCTACTATCAATGGAAAGAAAGAATTCTTTTTAATGGGAACATATTATAACATGGACGATAAAATTTTAAAAGATAAGAGCCTGGGGATTGCTGCCTGGACAATGGATGACAAAGGCAAAATCATAGCAAAAAAATACAATTCCTGGGAAGGGCAGATCGGTAAATACCTAAGTACCGATCAGAAAGGAAGGGTGCAAAACATTGGGTATATATATTTTCACAAGATATTGCAAACCCAGGATGGCAATTTCTATGCAATCGGTGAAGGTTATCAAAAAGTAGTAAGTGCTTTGGGCGTGATGTCCAGTGTGCTTAACCGGGGAAGTGGCGGAGTAGCCAACTTCAAGATAAAAGTTACAGACATGGTTTTAATGCAGTTCAACAAAGATTTTGAGATAAAAGGCGCTACCATTTATGATAAGAACAATAATTCTGTGGAAATGCCGGCGGGAGCAGGTATGGCCAGCCCGCATGTGATGGCCTTAATGGTAAAAGCTATGGGTGGATTTGATTATGATTTTACCAAGTCTGATAAAAATAAAAGTACTTTCCAGACAGGATACAGCGATTATGAGAAATCCAAAGATTATAAAGGACAAACTTTTAACACTATCAGCTATAATAATGGTAAGATAACAACCGACAAAATTAACCTGGTTTCTAAAGCCAGCTCTATGAAAGTATTCCCGGCTAAAACCGGCTCAGTAATGATCATGGAATATTTTAAAAAAGAAAAGAAGCTTGACCTGCGATTGGAAAAAATGAATTAAATACAAAAAAGCCATTCAAAATGAATGGCTTTTTTTATTACCAGGGATATTTATTTTCTTCCTGGAGTTTAGCGGCAATCCGGCGCCGCGCTTCTTTTGTATTATAGGGTGCAGACTTTGTAAATCTTTTTAAACCCAGTAACATCATGCGCTGCTCATCCCCTGTGGCAAAACCATTAATGGCTTCCTTGCCTGCCTTATTCACTTTATCAAGTGAATCGGCCAGGTAACAACGCATCATATCTGTTTGCAATGAAGCAGCAGTGTCACCTGCTCCGGCAGAAAGTTTTTCTGTTCGCAATAAAGCACTTTCTGCATTGAAAGTTACGATGCACATATCCGCAATGTTCATTAAAATCTCCTGCTCATGTGCAAGGTTCATCATAAACTTCTGTACCGCCGCACCTGCAGTCATAAGTATTGCCTTCTTCATGTTTCTGACAGATTTTTTCTCGGCTGCAAACGCCCCTTCTTCTTCTGATCCAAAATCTGGAATACTCATGAGTTCCTTTGATACTGCAGTTGCCGGGCCCATCAGGTCAATTTTTCCTTTCATAGCACGCTTAAGCAACATATCTACAGTTAATAAACGGTTTATCTCGTTGGTACCTTCATATATCCGGTTTATCCGGCTATCCCGGTAAGCACGACTGATGGCATATTCATCACTAAAGCCATTACCTCCAAAAACCTGCACTCCTTCATCTACTACAAAATCCAGAACCTCGCTGCCATCCACTTTCAACATGGCACATTCGATTGCATATTCTTCTGCCGCACCCAAAAGGGCCTCATTAAATGGTTTACCGGCGGAAGATAATTCCACTTCCTTCTCTTCCACCCAATGGCTGGTGCGGTATAAGGCACTCTCGCCTACCCATATCCGTATGGCCGCCTCAGCTATCTTATGTTTTATGGCGCCAAACTTTATAATAGGGGTTTGAAACTGTTCCCGGGTATTGGCGTATTGTATTGTATTGGTTAAAGCCATTTTGGCGCCACCCAATGCGGCCGCACTTAGCTTCAGCCGGCCAATATTCAGGATATTGAAAGCAATGATATGCCCTTTACCCACTTCACCAAGCAGGTTCTCTACCGGCACTTTGCAATCCTGGAAATACAATTGAACAGTTGAAGATCCTTTAATTCCCATTTTATGTTCCTCAGGCCCCTGGGTAAATCCTTCCATACCACGTTCCACTATAAACGCAGAAAATTTATCGCCGTCGATCTTGGCAAACACCGTAAATATATCTGCAAAACCACCATTGGTTATCCAGCATTTCTGTCCATTCAGCAGGTAATGTTTTCCATCGGCAGACAAAACTGCTGTACTTTTTGCACCGAGAGCATCACTGCCGCTATTGGGTTCCGTTAGTCCATAGCTCCCTTTCCAGGTTCCATTGGCCAGTTTCGGGATATAGCGGGCTTTCTGTGCTTCTGTACCGAAATATAAAATCGGCAGTGTGCCTATGCCGGCATGTGCACTCATAGCTACACTGAATGAATAACCGCCACCCAAACCTTCACTTACCAGGGTAGAGGTAACAAAATCCTTACCCAGGCCGCCCAGGCTCTCCGGTACTGAAGCACCCAACAAACCAAGTTCCCCGGCTTTTTCCATTAGACCCGGCATCAGGCCAGGTTCCATTGCGTCTATCCGGTCTACAATAGGAATTACTTCCGTAGCCAGGAACTGCAGGCACATATCTTTCACCATCCGCTGCTCTTCATCAAAGTCTTCAGGAGTGTAGGTATCTGCAGCCTGGCTTTCACGCACCAGCCATTCTCCGCCTTTTAATAATTCGTTTGTGCCTGCTGTTGTACTCATGATCATGCTATTAAAATGTAAAAAACATCAACTCTTTAAATTTTCATATACTGTTTGCAATACCTGTTTGGCGATTTCAATCTGGTCTATCGTTACACCCTGCAATGCCTCACTAAGGGTCTGACCTGCCACTTCCATACTTTTCGTTTCAAGCTCCTGCGCCTCAGCGGTCAGGTAAATCAGGTTAATCCGCCGGTCATCACGGGAGGCAACTCTCTTTACCAACTTCAGTTTTTCAAGGTTATCCACCAACCTGGTGATACTGGGTTTATCCCGGAAAGTAGCATCACACAATTGCTGCTGGCTTAACCCGTCTTCCTTCCACAAATGATAAAGCACACTCCACTGTTCAATCGTAATATCTAAACCGCTTTGTTTAAAATTCTTTTGCATCCGCCGGGCAATTGCCGTACTGGCCTTTCCGGTTATAAAACTGTAAAGTTCGCTGCGCTTAAATTGGTTGTTTGGCATATAGTTGTTTAGACAACTATATAAAGATAATCATTCGTATTAATTTCAAAAAATTATTTTTGTTTTCTCATGCTATTGATTCTGACCAGCGTTTTGCTGATTTTATATATTCTCCTGCTTGTGTATTACCGTAAAGGCTGGAAGGCAATACAGTTGTTCAGGCCACAGGTCTCAGAAGTTAAATCTCTTTTTATTTCAGTTATTGTTCCGGCACGTAATGAGGCCCTGCGTATTCCCCGGTTACTGGATTCTTTAAAGTCCCAGGGCTACCCTGCCGCATTATTTGAAGTGATTGTGGTAGATGACTTTTCCGCCGATCAGACCGCCGGCATCGTAACTGATTACCCGATGCAAAACCTTTTTTTATTGTCGTTGCAGGATTTTGTGGACACACCTATTAATTCCTATAAAAAGAAAGCACTGGAGCAAGGTATTGCCAGGGCAAAAGGCACACTTATAGTGACCACTGATGCGGACTGCTTCGTACCTGCCACGTGGTTACAATACATTGCTGCCTGTTACCATCAATACCAACCTCAAATGATAGTGATGCCGGTTTGGATGGAACATATCAGCAGCCTGGAGTTATTTCAGTCGCTGGATTTTATGACTATGCAAGGGATTACCGGGGCCTCCCTGCAACTCAATGCCCATAGTATGTGTAATGGCGCTAACCTGGCATACTGCAAGACAGCTTTCAATGAGGTGGGTGGTTTTGCGGGCATTGACCACCTGGCTAGTGGAGATGATATGCTGCTGATGCAAAAGATTTCGGACAGGTATCCAGGAAAGATCAGCTATCTCAAAGCGGCTGAAGTAATCGTCCGGACTCCGGCTATGCATACTTTGAATACGTTTATAAATCAAAGGGTGCGGTGGGCCAGCAAATCACGCAGTTACCCGGATTTTCGGATCACGATTGTACTTGCACTGGTATATGCCTTGAACCTATCATTGTGTTTCTATCCATTTACATTTTTAAATGGGGGTGGTAATATTAAATTCTGGCTATTGGCGCTGGTGGCAAAAACTGTGGTTGAGTTGTATTTTCTGATACCTGTAGCCCGGTTTTTCAACAAAGAAAAAGACCTGTATTTTTTCCCGCTATTTGAACCGTTTCATATTATGTATATAGTAACAGCCGGTTGGCTGGGATTATCCGGAAGCTATAAATGGAAAGGAAGAAAAGTGAAATAATATGTATGGAATACCTCGATCAAAGACTGGCATTTCCTGATACAGCAACTGCTGAGGCAGATGGACTGCTGGCCATAGGTGGAGATCTCTCTGTGGAAAGGTTATTGCTGGCCTACAGGCAAGGAATTTTTCCCTGGTTTTCTTCTGATGCACTCATCTGCTGGTATGCGCCACCGGTACGATGTGTCCTTTTTCCGGGAGAGGTTTATACCAGTAAGAGCATGAAAAAGGTTTTCAAAGACGGATCATTCAAAATTAAAATTAATACGGCCTTCCCGCAGGTAATAGATATGTGTGGCAGAGCATCGAGGAAAGGCGAAGGCGGCACGTGGATCACTCCCGGAATGAAAACCGCGTATACCAGGCTGCATGAAGCCGGCCATGCACATAGTATTGAAGTGTGGCAACAAAATGAACTTGCAGGAGGGTTGTACGGTCTGGCAATCAACGGTGTCTTTTGCGGAGAAAGCATGTTTAGCCTGGTCAGCAATGCATCGAAATCTGCCTTACTATGGTTATGCCGGGAAGGCGGTTATCGCCTGGTGGATTGCCAATTGCCCAATGACCACCTGTTAAGCCTGGGGGCGAGGATGATTTCCCGCGAGGAATACTTTGATATTCTGCAGAATCAATCTGTGTAAAAAAACTAAATTACAGCATGTGGCAACAGCGCAATTCATCCAATACCTGGCGGCGGATAAAGAAAAATAAACTGGCGTTTAGCGGGTTGGTGATTATTTGCATTGCTTTCATGTTGGCAATATTCGGTTACCTGGTTGCACCCGATAACAGTCCTATGGCAGACCTGCAGACGGTGGAGATACAGGCTAAATCACCAGGTTATCGCCAGCAGTTTTTATTACTGCCGGAAAAAAACACCGTGCCTGGCCATTGGTACCAGGTGATGATCTCCGGCCGCACACCCGCTTTCCGCTATCTACCCATTACTTCCTGGAAGCAGCAGGGGAATGTTTTGCAGGTAGAAAAATATATAGACGAAGACACCACTCTTACGCAGCAATACCGGCTTAGTGAGCTTACCTACAGCCAGGCTGATAAAAATATCATTACCAGAAAATATTGGCTGGGTACTGATTCTTTCGGTCGCGATATCCTCAGCCGGTTGATCATTGGTATTCGGGTAAG
>JBKJUT010000213.1:0-7904 GCA_046590515.1 Ferruginibacter sp. | reverse complement strand
CTTTTTGTAAAATACGGGATGATGACAGAAGATAAGTTCCTTGAGAAAGCAAATAAATTCTTCGTGATGGAAGATACCTCGGGAAAATTCTATACACTGGAAGAATACAGGATTTCTACGGAGGCCATTCAAAAGAACAAAGAAGGTAAGCAGGTTATTTTATATACTACCAACCCGGTTCAGCAGGATGCTTATATTCAGCAGGCGAACGCCAAAGGTTATACCGTTGTAAAGATGGAAACCCTGGTTGATGCTGCCTTTATAAATACCGTGGAAATGAAATGGGAAAACATTCATTTTACCCGGGTTGATGCGGATATCACTGATAACCTGGTGGATAAGGCAGATAATACAGAATGTGTATTGTCAAAAGAAGAATCTGATAAATTAAAAGACCTTTTTACCCAGGAACAGGAAGGGCTGAATATACAAATTGAAGTTTCCGGCCTCAGCAAAGAAGCCCCACCGGTGATCGCTACCCGCCCCGAGCAGATGCGCCGGATGAAAGATATGGCTGCAGCAGGTGGAAGCATGGCAAGCTGGTATGCCAATATGCCCGACGAGGTAAACCTTACTGTCAATGGCAACCATCCCATATTCGGTGAAATATTAAAACTTGATGAGAAGCCACGCCAGGAAAAAATGGTAAAAAACCTGGCTGATCTTGCTTTATTGTCCCAGGGATTATTGGCAGGAAACAGGCTCACCCAGTTTATCAGCAGGAGCGTAGAACTTTTGGAAAAAAATTAATCAGCAATAATTTAGATAGAAATGCTGCAGGTAAAAGCCCGCAGCATTTTTATTTTACCATGATAACCGCTTCCAGGTAATGCATTTTTTTAATGTGGTGAATTACTTTAAAATCCTGCTCCAGGAATAAGTGCTTATGCTGTGGATTCAGGTAAACAATGTAAAGTTTGCGTGGTGTTTCCAACAAGCTTGTCCTTATATTTTCTATCACGCCGCTCATTATCACGTCATCAAAAGGGTTAAAAAAGAAGAGGCAGTCTACTTCTCCCGGTATTATAAAATAAAAAGCATCGTTATGAAATACCTGGGCTTCGATTCCCGGGTGGTCAGTTTTTATTGACGCCAGGTTTGCATTGGCTGCCTGGCAAAGCGACCGCGAAAAATCCAATCCAACTATTTTTTGAAAACCATAATCTGCCGCTACACACAATACTCTTCCTTTTCCAGAGCCCAAATCCAGCAGGAATTTAAGGCCATGGGGCCGCAGCCATTCAAATATATCTTCCAGGATATCGTAGCTGGCCGGCATATAAATGGTGGCATGCTCAATGTCTATACCCATTTTTTTAAGCGAGGACAATTCATCCACACCAGTAGTATTTATTCCATATTTTTTTTCGCCGCGAATTTCATTTTTAATAATGTGAAGTGCAATGCCCAGATTCCAGTTGGCAGCGAGGTACGTGAAATACCTTAAATAGCGGATGGCTTTCATTAAAAGCGTCTTTTTTAAATATTAAATTGAGGATTCAGCGGGGCGAATATCAATTACCTGGAGTTGAAGATTTTTATTTCCATTAAATTCATTTTCGTCAAGTGTATATATAATATCTACTTCTTTGTTCTGAACCAAAACAGGAAATTTATCGCTCATATTAAAACCAATTCCATTCATGGTAGTATTGCCGTGTTTCACCACAAATCTTATATGCAGGTCTTTTACCAGTTTAGAATAACCGGTGTCTGACACATTCCTGGTAATAAAGACAGGCCGCATATTTTCGGGGCCAAAAGGTTCCATTTGCATAAGGATATTATAAAACGAATCCTTTATTTCATCAAAGCTAATTTCTGCATCAATAATTATTTCCGGCAACAGCATGTGATCCTCTATAGTGGCTGACACTACTTCATTAAACCGTGCAGCAAAAGCCTCCACATTTTCCGGCAACATAGAAAGACCTGCTGCGGCAAAATGACCACCATACGCGAGCAGTAAATCCCTGCATTCATAGATTGCCTCGTAAAGATTGAAACCCGCCACACTCCTGGCGCTCCCTGCCACAATGTCGCCGCTTCGTGTAAGCACTACAGTTGGACGGTAATGATGTTCTATGATGCGGGAGGCCACAATGCCTACTACTCCTTTGTGCCAGTCTTCTTTGTACACAACTGAAGTTTTTTTACCAGGGTGATGCAGGTCTTCCTTGATCATTTGCAGAGCCTCTACGGTAATATCCGCATCAGCCACTTTACGATCGGAGTTATCGGAATGTAACATGCCGGCGAATTCCAGCGCTTGTACAGGGTCCTTTTCTATAAATAATTGTACTGCTTTCTTAGCATCGTCCATTCTGCCAGCAGCGTTTACCCGTGGTGCAATTACAAAGACGACATTTGTAATACTTAGTTTTTTGGTGACATTGGCCAGTTGTAACAGGGCTTTTATCCCCGGTGCAGGATCACTGTTTATTTTTTTCAATCCGAAATATGCCAACACCCGGTTTTCGCCGGTCATGGGAACTATGTCAGCTGCTATGGCAGTAGCCACAAGGTCGAGGTAACAATAATAAGAGGAAGGTTCCAGTTTAAAGTGCGCCGCCAGGGCTGTCATAAATTTAAAACCTACCCCGCATCCACATAGTTCTTTATAAGGATATCCGCAACCCGGCTGCTTGGCATTCAAGATTGCAACTGCCTCGGGTAAAATGTCGCCTGGAAGGTGGTGGTCGCAAATAATAAAATCTATACCCAGTGATTTAGCATAGCTGACCAGTTCCACAGATTTAATGCCGCAATCCAGGCAGATAATGAGGTTTATATTATTATGATAAGCATAATCGATACCGGCTTTGCTGACTCCATAGCCTTCCCTGTACCGGTGCGGTATATAAAAATCTACATTGTTGGCCGGAAGTATCTGTTGCAGGAATTGATACATGGAAGCAACTGAAGTGGTGCCATCAACATCATAGTCTCCAAAAACAAGCACATTTTCATTCTGAATTTTCGCAATAGATAACCGGTCTACCGCAGCCTGCATGTCTTTCATCAGCCAGGGGCTATGAAGCATGCCTAGGGAAGGGCGAAAATAAGCCCGGGCTTTTTCGAACGTATCAATGCCCCGGTTTACTAATATGCCGCAAACAGACAGGTTTATTCCCAGCGTTTTTTGTAATGCTTCTGAACCTGCTGCATCAAATGGTATAATATTCCATCGTTTATCCATGTTCCACATTTCCTGCATTAACTAATACTTCCTGTCGGTGGTGTAACGCACCAATTCCTCCAGGGCATTTCGTACCGGGGTAGGCTCAAATGTAAATAATATGGCCAGTGCCTCATCCCTGTAGTTATTCATCTTATCTTTTGCATAACTTATACCCCCTGCTTTTGTAACCGTGTCAATCACAAAACGCACACTTTCTTTTTTCTTGTTTTCATTTTTAAGAATATAGATAAGCCGCCGTTTAGTAGTCTTATCCACCTGGTTGAGGGTATAAATAAGCGGCAGAGTTAACTTCTTTTCTTTTATATCATTGCCGGTAGGTTTGCCGATATCTTCCTGCCCATAATCGAACAGGTCGTCTTTAATCTGGAAAGCTATCCCGACTTTTTCCCCAAACAATTTTAATTGTTGGGTAATATTTTCATCTTTGGTAGTACTATACACCCCAACTGCACAAGCGGAGGAAAGGAGAGAAGCTGTTTTATTTTTAATAATCTCAAAGTAAGTGGCTTCATCCAGATTAAGTTTACGCGACTTTTCCATCTGTAATAATTCGCCCTCGCTCATTTGTTTTACCGCTTCAGAAAGGATATGGAGATGCTCAAAATCATTGTGGGAGGTAGAAAGCAGTAATCCTTTTGAGAGCAGGTAATCACCAACCAAAACGGCAATTTTGTTTTTCCAGACTGCGTTTATTGAAAAAAAACCGCGCCTTTCCATGGATTCATCCACCACATCATCGTGCACCAGTGTGGCAGTATGTAATAATTCAACCAGGGCGGCCGCGCGGTAAGTACTTTCATTTACCTCTCCACCCAGTTTGGCACTCAGGAAAACAAACATAGGTCTTAACTGCTTTCCCTTACGCTTGATAATATATTTCATGATCCGGTCCAGCAAAGGGGTGTTGCTTTTTACGGAGGCTGCAAATTTTTTCTCAAAAAGTTCCAGTTCAGGCCCTATGACGTCAGTTACAAAATTCATTTTTTAATAAAAGGCAATATAGTGCAGGCTAATCCCTTATCAAATTATTTGTTTGGGGCCCCAAAGGGTGGTATTTGGGTTTTCGGAATAATTATTGTAGAAACTTTAACCTGATGCAGCGTAATCTTATGGATACCACTCTTGTGTATACTAAAAATCCGTGGATTACGAAAACCTTGGAACCCAAAATATTGCTAAAAAAATTTGGTTTCTAAGGTGCATTCGATAAATTTGCAATTAATCAACTCGTATATTCAGAAATCTATCAATCATTAAGTTATGGTAAGCAAAAAGTACAATTTATTATTAGCGGTGTTCCTGGTCCTGGCAATGGGTACCTTCGCCCAGACTACAGGCAGTGGTTATGATGTATACGACTCCAGTGTAATCGCATCTAAGAAGATGCCACAACAAAACGAATTCCTTAACAACACTTACAACTTCCCGGCTAAGCCAAGGAATATGTGGGAAGTGGGTATTTCAGCAGGTGCATTTAACGTTGTAAGCGATGTAAGTTCCAGGTTATCACCTGGTTTTGCAGTACACGTGCGCAAAGCGTTCGGTTATGTATTTTCATTAAGGGCCCAGTATCTTTATGGTATCGGGAAAGGGCTTAGCTGGTTAGCTTCTGAGAACTATGCTAAGAACCCGGCCTGGGCTGATAAGTACAGTGCGCGTGTGCGTACAGGACCTACGCCAACAACTACTATCCCTGGACGTGACCCGGAAGTAGTGTATTATAATTATAAAAACGTAACCCAGGATCTTTCCTTACAAGGTATCGTTACCTTAAACAACATCCGTTTCCATAAGCAAAAAAGCAACATGGTAGTGTATGCAGGTGCTGGTATCGGAGCATCTATGTATGAAGTGAAAGTAAATGCCCTGAACGACGGAAATGGTGGCGGAACTTATTCTGCTGTTTTTGCCCAGGCTTATCAAATGAAACTGGAATATAAGAACAGGAAGGATATCACTAAATTCCTGAAAGATAATATGGATAACACGTATGAAACTCCTGCTCAAAGTCAGGGTTATCGTCGTCCGAATCTTGGAAATAATACTGTGCGTTTATCCACTACCGCTTTGTTAGGTGTGGCTTATAAATTAGGAAAACGTATCAATATTGCTCTGGAGAATCGTCATACATTCCTGAAAGATGATCTGTTAGACGGTCAAATGTGGCAGGAACACCCGGTGGGAGATGCAGCATTGACTTCAAACTGGGATTCTTACAATTACCTTTCTCTTGGATTAAATTTCAATCTGGGTGCAAAGCGCGTGGAGCCATTATGGTGGATCAATCCATTGGATTATGTGTACAGCGAGCTGAACAATCCAAAGCACATGAAATTACCAAAGCCGACATTTGATGATGCTGATGGTGATGGTGTAGTTGACCAGCTTGACAGGGAGCCAAACACTCCGGCAGGTTGCCCGGTTGATACACACGGTGTAACACTTGATACAGATGGTGATGGTGTGCCTGATTGTAAGGATAAGCAATTGATCACTCCAACTGAATGCCAGCCGGTAGATGCAGATGGTGTTGGAAAATGCCCGGATCCGGAATGTTGTAAGAATGGTGGTGCAGCTGTAACAAATGCTTGCCCTTGTGATTATCCAAGTCTTACATTCAGTGGAAATGGAATTACTTTAAGCAGCGATGGAAGAGCGATGTTAGCTACTACTGCTTCAAAAATGAAAGCCAGCCCTGCCTGTAACATTACTATCAATGGATACCCGGAAGCTTCTAAAGCTTCACAGGCAAGTTGCCAGAAAAGGTTAGATGCTGCTAAGAAATACCTTGTAGAAACTCAGGGTATCAGTGCAGACAGGATCACTACCAACTGCACAGTGGGTGGTGGCGATAAAAATACTGTTGACGTTAAGTGTCAATAATTCAGTTAAAAGTTCACTTTTTGCTCAATGAAAAAAGCCCTTCCCGATTTGGGGAGGGCTTTTTTTTTAGCGCATTTATCTTATCATTAACGTATCAATTTTGATTAATTGCTGATTAACGAGCATATTTGGTGAAAATCAGTTAATTTTGCACTTCTTTATGAGATCAGTTAAAATTGTATTATCAGTCTTCTTGATTTTTTTCGCCCTTACTTCCTGCAGTAAATTCAGCCGGATTCAGAAAAGCAAAGACTACGAATATAAGTTGACCAAGGCAGACCAGTATTACGCGACCAAGAAATATCGTTTTGCCCAGCAACTGTATGAAGAACTTTTCCCGGTTTTTAAAGGCAACCAAAAGTTCGAAGAAATTTATTATAAATATGCTTATACATTTTACTACCAGAAAATGTACAAGGATGCGGAAAACCTTTTTAAAGGATACCTGGAAGTTTTTCCTAACAGTGACAAAGCAGAAGAAGTTGATTATATGAGGGCGTATAGCTATTATATGCAGTCTCCTAAAATTGAATTGGAGCAGGTGAATACCATGAAGGCTATGAATATGATGCAGACCTTTATCAGTACTCATCCAGGCTCAGCCAGGATTAAAGATGCTTCAGCGCTGATTGATGAATTGAGAAAAAAAATGGAACTGAAAGAGGCCCGGGGTGCTCAGTTATATTATAACCTCAAGCAATACCGTGCATCTGCCATAGCATTTACCAACCTGATGAATAATTATCCCGAATCTGAGAAAGGTGAGGAGTATAAATTAACCATCGTACGTTCTTATTATCGTTTCGCGAAAATGAGTATTGCCAATAAGCAATTGGAGCGCTATGAAAAAGTAATTTCCGAGTATGAAGATTTTACGGATCGTTACCCGGATAGTAAATTATTGAAAGAAGCAGAAAGCTATAAAAATTTAAGTCAAACACACATTAAAGAACTAACAAATGAGCAAACTTCGTCGTCAGCTAAGCTCTAACACCAGCAGTGTGGTAGAGCCAAAAAAATTATCAGATATAAAAGATAAAACCGGTAACCTGTATGAGTCTATTGCCATCATCGCGAAAAGGGCAAACCAGATAAATATAACCATAAAAGAAGAGTTGCATAACAAGCTGGAAGAATTTGCAAGTCATACTGATAGCCTGGAAGAGATCCATGAAAATAAAGAGCAGATTGAAATATCAAAGGCTTATGAGCGGATGCCTAATCCATCTTTGCTGGCTACAACAGAATTTATGGAAGACAAGGTTTATTTCCGTAAAAATGACGAAGACCTATTCAGTTAATTAGGTGCAACATTTACATATCTTTTAAATAAGAAACTATAATTTTACGACGGTTGTTTTGCAACCGTCTTTTTTATGTTACAGGGAAAAAAAATATTATTGGGAGTTACAGGAAGCATTGCCGCCTACAAAGCAGCTACGCTTGTCCGTTTGCTTATAAAAGCCGGGGCAGAGGTCAGGGTAATTATGACTCCTGCTTCCAAAACATTCATTTCCCCGTTGACATTGGCTACACTTTCGCGTAACCCTGTGCTCTCCGATTTGTATGATAATGATTCCTGGTCGAACCATGTGATGTTGGGGAGGTGGGCAGACGTGATGTTAGTAGCCCCTTTGAGTTGTAATACGCTCGCACAGATGGCCAACGGGCAGTGCAATAACCTCTTGCTGGCCGTGTATTTATCCGCAACCTGCCCGGTGCTGGTAGCCCCCGCAATGGATGAGGATATGTGGCATCATCCCTCTACACGCCTGAATATTAAAAAATTAAAAAGTTATAATAACCAGGTATTAAAAGT
>JBKJUT010000183.1:0-13502 GCA_046590515.1 Ferruginibacter sp. | reverse complement strand
CAATATTTTCCTTGTTTTTAAGAATTGATAACATTAGATGCTCACTTTCTACAAGCGCACTTTTTAATGATTTTGCTTCAAGCACAGTAATGCGGATCACCTTTTCTGCCTGCTTTGTTAATGGCAAAGAATTAATATTTGCGATGTTTTTTCCGGTTTTATCTTTCACTGCCATTTCGATTTCTTTACGCAATTCATAAAGATCTACGTTCAACGATTTTAAAATCTTTACGGCAGTATTCTCCCCATCACGGATCAATCCTAACACGAGGTGTTCTGTACCAATGAAATCATTGCCAAGCCTCAGTGCTTCTTCTCTGCTATATGATATTATTTCTTTAACCTGTGTGGAGAAATTATTGTCCATTCTCTTTGTTTTTAATTGTTACAATAATAACGAATATTTATTTCTATTAGTTTGTGGATCGAGGTAATTGTTGATATGTTGAAAAGTTCAGATTCGTATTTATATAGACACTTATTGAATTAAAAGGTGCGAAACATCATGTTAAAAAAAGTGAAGCGGCTTAATTATAATAAATCGCCTTCTAAAAAAGCACACTTTCAATATTTACTTTATTTTACAGCCATACCCTAAAAGAACTCACTACATGAATGTCAAAATAGATACCAAAGAAAAATTCACTGTTATAACACCAAATGAGCCGGATTTACCTGCTAATATGACAGATGAATTGCTGGAATTGCTTAAATCCTATTTACAGAAAGAAATTCCGCACCTGGTATTGAATTTACAGTGGATAAAGAATATAGACGCTGAAACAGGTGAGAAAATTGCAACCATACAACAGGAATTTTACGAAAACAATTTTTCTTTTATTGTGTGTGAGCTTAATGAGGGACCTGAAAAAATCCTGGATGAATTGGATTTGCTTGAATTAATGAATGTAACTCCTACAGAAAGCGAGGCGTGGGATATCATCCAGATGGAAGAAATTGAACGCGAATTACTTAGCGGGGACGATGATTCAAACGATGTATAATTAATACTATGCTGGCACTTACTATACTAGGCAATAACTCTGCATTACCGGCATTCGGCAGGAACCCCACTGCGCAGGTTTTGCAGACAAGCAATGAACTATGCCTGATAGACTGTGGCGAAGGTACCCAATTGCAGATGACGCGTTACAAGATCCGCCGAAGCAAAGTCAGGAATATATTTATATCTCATTTGCATGGCGACCATTATTTTGGCCTGATAGGATTATTGACCAGCATGGGATTAATGAACCGGACTGAAGTAATACATATTCATTGCCCCGCGCAGTTAGAATCTATTATTCAACTTCAGTTGAATGTGGCAAACGCCATACTTCCCTATCCAGTATATTTTCATCCTTTAGAGAAAGAAGGAATTATTGCTGATATTCCTTCTCTTTCTGTGGAAGCCTTTAAAGTGAAGCACAGGATTGAATGTTGGGGATTTATATTCCGAGAAAAAAAGAAAAAGAGAAGTATAGTGCCGGAGAAAGTAAAAGCATATGAAATCCCATCCAGCTTTTATGAACAGTTGCAAAAAGGATTGGATTATATCAATAAGAAAGGAACCATCATTCCCAATGATGCTGTTACAGTGGAAGGGCCGGAGGAAAAATCGTATGCATATTGCGCTGATACGCTCTATTTTGAAGCACTTGCAGAAAAGGTAAGGGGAGTAAGTATGCTTTATCATGAAACTACCTACCTGCATGACATGGTTGAAAGAGCTGCTTCACGGTTTCATTCTACAACCCGGCAGGCGGGTGAAATTGCCAGACTCGGAAAGGTAAAGAAACTCCTGATCGGGCATTTCTCTTCCAAGTATGAATTACTGGATGAATTTTTATCAGAAACGAAAGAAGTTTTTGAAAATACAGAATTGGCTTTGGAAGGTGCCTGTTATATTATTAATTAGCGGATGATCCGGTTTAGCCCATTGCTCATGGCCCACAAGTAGAATTCAGCAAACCATTTATTCCATGTGGCTTCATTATGCCTGCCTTCCGGATCAGTAACTGTATAAATCAATGCCCTTGAATTTTTAGCCAGTTGGCTGATCACTTTGTTCATTTGAGGCATCATATTTTCTCCTTCACGTTCACCCATATAAAAAAAATACATCCCGGAAATACGGGCTGCAACTGAATCGGTGAGATCATGTATTTCGGGAGCGGCCCAGAATGATGGAGAAAAAACTCCGGCTTTCCCAAATGTGGCTGGGTGTGTAATTGCGGCATAATAAGAAATGAGGCCACCCATTGAACTACCGGCAATAAATGTATTTTCTTTGGATTGAAGTGTTTTGTATTTTTTGTCTATGTATGGTTTTAAGTCATCCACAATAAAACCGACATATTTGTCCCCTTCTCCCGGGCCATAGTCGGCAAAATCATATGGGTTGTATTCCGTCATCCGGTGGCTGCCACTTTCAATTCCTACTACTATGACGTCGCCTTTACCTGCTGCTGATAATGAATCCAGGATTTCATCGATTCCCCATTCACCGAAGCCCGAAGTGGCCTTATCAAAAAGGTTCTGCCCATCCTGCATATATAATACAGGGTATCGGTTTTTGCTGGTTGTATAACCCGGCGGTAGATAGATCCAGATCTTGCGATTCCTTTGAAGAGAAGACATGCGAAAGGCAGTGTCCACTATATGAACTCCTGGACCCGCGGTGTGCCTGGGGGGCTGGTTACTACCTGTAAACTGATCTTTCCAACCATTAATATAACAATAGATGGTGGTATCAGATAATAAACGCAGCTGTCGGTTTCCTATATCAATACCTGAGTCCGATGTTTCTACCTTTTCCCAGGAGCCACGTGTAAATTTAAATTCCACGTTTTCCTTCGACAAACTCTTTTCATAAAAAAAATAATTGCCCTCTTGTGCCATCTTTGACCCCGAAGGATCCCAGTTATTAAAATTTCCTGCCAGGTAAACCGGGCCAGGTGCCTGAGCCCCGGCTTTAACTACAATGCATAATTGGTGTTGGCCGTAAGTTTGACCACCAAATAACATTAAACATATAAAAAACAGGTTTTTCATTTATTGGAAAGATAATTTTTGACTTCCTGGTGTAAAGACGCACTTAGAGGAACGACAGGAAGCCGGAGTATATTATCTATGATTCCCATTTCTGCCAGGAAAGCCTTGGCACCAGCCGGATTATTCTCGGAGAACATCAGGTTATAAGCTGGTAGTAATCCGTCATTGATTATTTTTGCGGCTTTGAAATTTCCATCGAGGCAATAACGGATCATTTCTGAAAATGAGCCCGGAAAGCAATTTGCTGCCACGCTGATCACACCATCCATGCCACAGGCAATTTGTGGTAATGCCAGTACATCATCTCCACTAACTACCAGGAAATCATCCGGCCTGTCGCGAAGTATATCCATACATTGCTGTATATCTCCACTGGCTTCTTTAATTCCAATGATATTTTTTAATTCATGTGCTAGCCGCAAGGTGGTTGCAGCAGACATATTTCGGCCTGTTCTGCCAGGTACATTATACAGGATCACCGGTCGGGGTGATGCTTCACTAATCATCTTATAATGCTGGAAAATCCCTTCCTGGGAGGGTTTATTATAATAGGGACTTGCGCTTAGAACTGCAACTGCCCTATCCAAAGGTAAAGTTGAAAGATCTTCAACAACAGAATGTGTGTCATTCCCACCCACGCCTACCACTACCGGCACCCTGTTATTAACCTTATCATAAGTGAATTCAATTATGGAAACTTTTTCCTGCCGGTTCAATACCGGGGTTTCACCAGTAGTACCAAGAGTTACAATGTAATTCACCCCTTGTTGAATCATGAAATCTAACAACTTCTCCAGCGCCGGATAATCTACCGATCTGTCTTTTGAAAATGGGGTTATGATTGCAACACCTGTACCTCCCAATATTTTTTTATAGTCCATTTTTTAATTTTCAATAAAGTTATAGAAGCTTTGCAGCGTGCTGAAATAAAATGTCCCCACCGGAATAATCGGGTGAGGACTGGTCTTTTTAAGAAAGATGAACTTTCAGTTAGCTATTAATTATTTTAGAACGCTTAAGATACGTATTATTCCTGCTGTAAATAAACAAGCATGATCCGTTTTTTATTTTGTTGATAATTGGCTTGTTAAGATTCTCGGGTAAAGCAGGGCAACCCCAGCTCCGGCCTAAATAACCACGTGCATGAATAAAGCTTTCACTTACATAAGGAGCACCATGCATCACAACAGCCCGCTCTTCAGCATTGTCATTAATTCCGTTTTCCAGGCCTTTTAGTTTAAGTGAAAAACCATTCTTTCCCATATAGGTAGAAGTTGTTTCATAAAATCCAAGGCTGCTTTGGTAACTTTCAGGAGTATTAGAAAACATATTTGCATATTCTTTTCCTGATCCCTGCCCATGAGCTACATAGGTATGAAATAAAACTTTTTGCTCGTCAAGATCAATCACAAATATCCGCTTTTGAGATGATGGCCTGGTAAAGTCAACTATAGTGATAAGATGATCATTATGAATCTTTCCGGTTTCAACCAGGCGATCGAAGCCTTTCATAGCAGTGAAGAAAGCTTCTTCAGATAAACCCTTCATGCCTAAATCCATGTTTTCGAATATGGCAGCGTTTGACTCTTCTTTATTCATTTTTTCAGCCGACGGATATGTTGAAACCAGCGGGCTGAATGCCATAGAACCAGCCGTTGTTGAAAACGAGAATGGTAAATGCAGCATTAAAAAGGAAAACATGAAGATGTAGGCAACCCTGAAGGATTTTCTTTGTGCGATCATAGATTATAATTTTTTTATCCGGTATTAATAAATGTGAACCGATTCAGATTGTCAGGGTGAGGACAAATTTACCTCAAAACAGCCTGAAACGAACAAGGCAAATGTTAAGGTAATGGGAATATTAAACTTTGTGGTTATATGGCCAAAAAAAATCCCCCGTTATACGGGGGATTTACTTTTATATTATAAATTTTTATTGTTTGATTAATCTCAATACTTCGCCACTATCGAAAGAAATAAAATACATTCCGGGGGCTAATTTAGAAAGATCAACCTGTTGACGCAAACTCTTAAGTGACACAACGGCTACAGTGCTTCCTGTTGCATTCCGGATTTTAGCTACAGTATTCAGCATTTTGGTATCATTGAAAATTATGCTGAAAGACTCCTGGAACGGGTTCGGATAGGCTGTAATGATAGTTGATTTATCAGTATTATTTACAACAACCACAGGACTGAAAGTAGCTCGTCCATCAATATCTACCTGGCGTAATTTGTAGGCATTAATACCTTTTAATGGAGCATAATCAGTCAGGGCATAAGTACTTCCGGTGCTTAAATTAGAGCCGGCTACAAAGCCTATTTTTTCCCAGTCCGTCTGTGAACTGTTTGAACGCCAAACCTCAAAGCCTCTGTTATTAAGTTCGGCGGTAGTCTTCCAGTTTAGCTTTACTATGCCTCCCTTTAAAATACCATCGAATGACAAAAGGCTCACCGGTAATACGGTTGCATTGGCACTAATCGCAAATACATAAGAGGCTTCGTCTGAATCACTGTTTGTAACAGTAACTACTGCAGATTTTGTTCCGGTACTTCCGGCAGTAAACCTGATTGTAAATGTAGTGGAACCGCCTGGTGCTACTGTAGAAGCAGGGGCGGAAATAACTGTGAACATAGATGCATCCAATCCTGAAATAGTCACACCGGAAATATTTAATGTACCATTACCGGTATTATTTATTGTAAAGGTTTTATCAATTGGTAAACCACCATCATTTCCGAAATCGGTATTATCTGACACGCTTGGTGTATTATCACCTGACACAATACAGTTGCTGTTACCAGCAATCAATATATTTTCAAAACTACCCAGACAGGTTCCTGCAGCAGGAGAACCTGGGGCAACCCAGTTAGACACGTTACCGTTTAAGGCAAAATTATGCAATACCCCATTCATTGGAATGCAATGATCTGCACTGTCGATGAGGATGGTTTCACTTTGATTATTTCCACCGGCTGCGCCCTGGTTAAATTTATAATAGGCCTGTAAAAAGAATTCATCACCGGTAAGGCCGCAATTCATACTGGCGGCTATTTGTGCGCCTGTACGTGCAATCGACCAGATGCGGACCTCATCAAGCAAGCCTGCATAAAAATTGCTTTGCAGGAAGGTACCCAGGCTCAGTCTGTCATTACGTGAGACTACTGATGTATTAGAGGATACCATTATTCCGTTTTTATATAAACGCATTGTTGAAGTGGCTGAATCATATGTTACGGCTATATGCACCCAGGTATTAGCCAGGATAGGTGAACCATCAATTACTTCATTAAAGAAAGGCGCATGACCCGCTGCGAGGTAACCATTATTAAGGAAAAAGGCAGTACTGTCACCCGTAATAATATTTGGATATCCTGTCAAGGCATTTGTATTGATCCAGGCTTCTTTTGTATAACTACCGTTTATGCGTACCGGTAAATAAACTGAATCATCAATACCATCAAATGAAAGGGTTTCTCCCCCACCACGATTAAAGGCAGTTACTGCAAAAGTGAAAGCGGGTTCATCCACATCACTGTTGTTTACTGTGATGGTAGCATTTCGGGCAGTCATTGCACCCGTAGCCGAAAAGGAAACTGTAAACGTAGTACTTCCGCCAGGAGCTACCGTAGCTGCAGGTGAAGAAGTAACTGTAAAATCAGATGCATTTACACCGCTTATTACCACACTACCCACACTTAAGGTAGCAGATCCTGTATTTTGAATGGTAAAGGTGCGAACCAAAGGATTGTAACCAAAATCACCGAAATCAGTATAATCCAGAAGTGAAGGTGTTACATCGCCGGTCTGGATACATACTCCATTTCCTGATAAACTGATATTCTCAAATAAACCACCACAGGTTGAGGAGATAGTGGCACCTGGTGAAACCCAGTTTGAAGTAGGACCATTTAAGGCGAAATTGAACAAAGTTCCATTGTCAGTCGGACAATCATCCTGCCTGTCAATTAAAGTAGTTTCAGTAGGGTTTGAACCACCGGCAATTCCTTGTTGAAAATTATAATATGCTTTCAGGTATGGCTCATCTCCTGTGAGTGCGCAATTCCTGTTAGCTGCTATCTGTGCACCAGTGCGGGCTACAGTCCAAAAACGCACCTCGTCAATTTTTCCCTGGAAGTAATTTCCAAAAGATTGTTGACCAATCCAGTTAGCTGTTTCAGTATAGGTAGAAGCAGCAGTATTACTGCTGACAAGCACACCGTTCTGATAAAGATTCATGGTATTTGTTGCGGCATCATACGTAACTGCTACGTGCGTCCACACACCCGCAGGTAATGAGTTCGGCGTAGGATTAATTACATCACTAAAAAAGGTGGAAGAATGACCCGCAGCCAATTGGCCATTATTAATAAAAAGTGCGGTTCCTGTACCTGATAAAATATTCGGGGAACCGGATACAGTTGTTGGATTAATCCAGGCTTCTTTCGTATAACTGCCAGAAACCACGAAAGGCAGGTTTACAAAGTCATTTACTCCATCAAAATCAAGCGTTTCTCCGGTTTGGGATTTAGCTGTTGAAAATGAAAGAAAGGTGAGTAAAACAAACAGAAGCTTTACCAAAGCTTTTGATTTTGTCAGGGGCGAAAGTAAAGTAATGGTGTTTGGGTAAAGTTTTCTTTTCATGTTGGGTTTATTTGATTAATGTTTTAATACAGGTTATTGGAAATAATAAAAACTCTAAAAAGAGTGAATTGATTCCCAATTTAAGTTAAAAAAAAAGCATATCTATTATAAAATTTCAATGCGTATTAGGTAAATATTTAATTCGATTGCTATTTATTAACTATTTTAAAGGCCAAAAATCATGCCGCCTACCTGATAAATCTTATTTAAAAAACCGGTCTTATATTTATTCGATGGAAATGAAGGAAAAGGGTCAAATAATATATTTTGAAAACCTGGATGGATTAAGGTTTTTTTGTTTCCTGTTTGTTTTTTTATTCCACAGTTTCCAGACAGATGATGGAAGTATAAAACAATCCGGAATTTTTCAGTTCATCAAACAGGATTTATTTGGAAATGGATTCCTGGGAGTAAATTTTTTCTTTGTACTGAGCGGATTTTTAATAACCTACCTGCTTGTAAAAGAAAAGCAACTGAAGTCGAAAATTAATATACCTAATTTCTGGTTACGCCGGGTTTTAAGGATCTGGCCACTGTTTTACCTCTGTGTGGGGCTGGGATTTATAATATTCCCACTTGCTAAAACCATTATGGGGGGTATACCCACAGAGAATGCAAATCCCTGGTATTATTTACTATTCATTAATAATTTTGATTATATCAATAAGGGATTGCCAGATGCACCTGGTTTAGGCGTGCTATGGAGTGTGGCCATTGAAGAACAGTTTTATTTAACCTGGCCACTTATATTATCCCTGTTTCCCCCACGCAAATTCTGGATACCATTGGTACTCATTATCGGGATCAGCTTGTCGTTCCGCGCTGTACACGATGAACCGATTTTACATGAAATGCACACCCTTTCCTGTATAGGGGACATGGCCATTGGTGGGTTGGGTGCCTGGCTGGTGTTGGTTAAACCCGGTTTCTTAAAGTACATCACGGATATTCCCCGCATCCAGCTCATTATAATCTACCTGCTGTTCTTTGGTATTTTTCTCTTTAGGGATGAATATATGCTTCAGAATTATGCTTTCAGAATTGTGGAGCGGATGATCACCGCCATGGTGATGCTGATGATCATATTAGAACAATGCTTTGCAAAGCATTCATTTTATAAGATGTCATCTTTCCGGATACCCTCCCGTTTAGGAATAATTACTTATGGGTTGTATTGTTTTCATTTCATCTTCATCTCGGCCGCTACTGCTATATTACAAAAAATAGGTTGGGCGGGGGAAGTGTGGGAGGTACTTATTTTACAAACCGCTTTGGCACTGGGACTTACCATTATTATCAGCATGATAAGTTTCCGATTTTTTGAACGGCCATTCTTAAAAATTAAAGACCGTTTCGGCTACTTTCATAAAACCTAATTTCCAACTTTAATGAAACGGGTAGATTGCCTGTGGCCCTCTCGGGAAATCTGCAATACATATGAACCTGTCGCTAATGTATGAACAGGAATATTATAAGGCTGGTTAATTTGCAAACTCAGATTTTGATTATACAAAACTTTACCCTGTTGATCCAGGATACTGACCCTGGTTTTGCCGGAAGTGGAAGTCAATGAAGGCAAAATGGTTATTTGAGTACTGGCACGGGTGGGATAAACCAGGTCCTCATTTATTTCAGCCAGTGCCTGGATAGCTACCAGGTTAGAATATAATTTTTGGCCTGACAGGCTGACGGAGGCGACGCGGTAAAATACCCGGCGTGTATCCCCTACAGTGGTAAAATGATACACCTCAGCGTGGTTACTGTTGCCGCGTGAAGGAATATCTCCCACAGACATAAAGTTTACACCGTTAAAACTTCTTTCAATTATAAAACGGCTGTTTTCAAATTCGTCAGCCACTTCCCAACTGATATGGATACCCGAAGTTTCACGGCGGGCGCTGGTATTAAGAAAATGTGCAGCTACCGGAGCGAAAAAAAAGTTTTTTTGTATCACTTTATCTGCCAGCACTGTATGCCCCTGCGGATTCAGGTGAACCAGGTCTGCAGCAGCATACACAGGTTTTCTCTTCAGATCGGCGGTGTTTACTATGTCAGTATAAAAGTCGATGGCGTAGAGCCCGAACTGAGATACAATAGCATCACGGATATCTGATAATTTTTGTCTTTCTATAGCATTAAAATCATCACGTGGCTGACTGGTAGTTACGAAACAGGTGATACCATTCGCATTGGCAGAATCTTTAATCGTTTGCAGGCAGTACAGGATTTCCGGGATACTGTATTGAACATATCCATTGGATGGAAAGTTTACCAGGATCACAGTGGGCTTCGGAATTAAATTAACGGCCCTGGTAATATTAAATTCTGAATTCGGCAAATCCCGGCCCGGTGGAGGGATATACGAAGAAGGCATTCCTATGTAACAATTAATACCGTTGGTAGCAATATTAAATAAGGTATCAATCAGGTTTAAGTTTTTATAGTACTTCTTTACTTTAAATGCCCAGGCACTGTCACGTGAAGTACCATCAGGGAAATAGCCGTAGGCTGAGGAGGATCCCATCACACAAATGCGCCTGTTGCTTTGAGCTGAGGCTGCTGTGCAACAGAATAAAAGACACAAAATAATTAAGTCTTTAAATGACATATCTTAAATTAAAGGGGGCGTAACGTAAGTAAATGTACGGTTTAGCTTTTTCAAATCAGGTATACCTGGGTACTTTTATCAGAACCTTTGCCGTTTATTTTTTACTTTAGCGGGATAATAAAGTGAAACTGCCAAAACTTACATGTCGAATAAACTCACTAACGCAAGCATTATCAGGTTTTTAAAGGAAAAATACCAAGCCACGGGTTTTGTGGATGGCTTGAAGATCAGGTATCGTTCATTAATATGCCCCTTTACCAGCTTAATTGAAATGGTTAAGCCGGGGGAGAAAGCAGGAGATGTAGGATGTGGCTCTGGCCAGTTTTTACTTTTGCTTTCAGAATTCTCAGAACCTTCCTACTTATATGGTATTGAAATAACCCCGCGACTGATAGAAAACGCCAATGTTTTATTTGCTTCCCGTCCTCCCGGAACATTTGGTTTTGAAGTATATGATGGAGTTCATTTTCCCCGTCAATTGGGCGAAATGGATATCCTGTTCCTGGTAGATGTATTACACCATGTACCCGTAGCGCAACAGCATGATTTTTTAAAAAACCTGGTAAGTTGTATGAAACCGGGTGCCCGACTGGTATTAAAAGATATCAATGCTGCCAGTCCCCTGGTGGTTTTCAACAAGATACATGATGCAGTGTTTGCCGGTGAGATTGGCCATGAATTGAAAATGGAAAATGCCAGACAGATCTTACAGGCGAATGGCCTTACAATAATCAAAGAACACAAACGGAGAATGTATGTATACCCACATTACACCCTCGTCGGGCAAAAATAACGTAATAGGTGCATGGCTGCTTTGTTTGTGCTTTGCCATACTTTCTGTTTTTCCTGTGTACCGGAATTTTTATTACAGTAATGGCGCACTTACTTACGAGCGTCATAAAGCAGTAATTGAAGGGAGATCAGAATTTTACAACCCCTGGCAATACCGGGTGCTCAGCCCGTTGCTTGTAGAAGGAATGTTGTTTATCTACAACCATACTATCGACAAAGTTTTCCCAATAGAAGAAAAACTGCATTTTAATATTGAGGCTACCTCAGGCACAAGTGCAGAAACAGACGGCTTTGTGCACCTCATGCAAACGCCGGGCGCCATAAAATATATGGTCATCTTTATTTTCTTCCGGATTATAGAACACCTTTTTATTTTCTTTTTATGCTGGAAGCTTTGGGCTGCATTCATTAAAAATAAATGGTTATTATTCCTTGGCATTAATTTTTTAACCCTGGCACTTGGTAATGCAGTTACTGCAGCAGACCTGTCATTCAATACTTACCTTGATATCATCTTTTATTTGCTGGCAGCTAATATTATTATTTACCGTGCAAACATGTATTGGCTTATACCTATCACTATACTGGCTGCATTTAACCGGGAAACGGGTATCCTTATACCCGCTTTGTATTTTATTTCTGCAACTGATTTGACCCGGTTTTCTTTCAGAAAATGGAATTTTAAAGACATCCTGCTGCCGCGGCGTAACACCTGGTTGCTTACTGCTTTTTTGTACGTGGTCTTTTTAATTATTTTTTTTGGGTTAAGAAGTCATTATGGTTACCGCCCGCAACAGGTCTGGAAGGCAAAGGCCGGTCTGCCTATGTTGAAACTTAACCTGGCAAGCGCAGCAGGAGTTAAAGGTTATATGGAGCTGATCGGCACTTTTGGTGTAATCCCTCTCATCATCCTGTATAAATTCCGTTCTTTTCCACACCAATTAAAAAAATGGTTCCTATTTTTAGTACCTATATGGTTTGCAGTACATTACATAACTGTAGTAGTTTACCAAACCCGTTTATTCATGGTGCCGATGGTATTGGTAATATTACCTATGATGTTGTGGCTGGCAGAAGCAGGGTTCCATACAGATAAAAAGGATTCATTAAAAGAAATATGAAATCATACATAAAACTCATCAGGCCAAAAGACTGGGCTAAAAACCTTTTTATTTTTGTGCCCGTTTTTTTTGCAGGCCAGATTACCAATTGGGATTTGGTTACAAAACTGTTGGCCGGTTTTGCGTGCTTTAGCCTGGTTGCCAGCAGTATTTATATCATCAACGATTACCGTGATATTGAAGAAGACAGGATTCACCCGGTAAAATGCAAACGACCCCTGGCCTCAGGTGCAGTATCTAAAACTGCCGCCATAGTCATTTGCCTGCTGATGCTGGTGATTGGTTTTTGGGGAGCCTTTATGATCCGCGACAAATTCATGTTTGTATTAGGCATCTATTTTTTCCTGAACATCGGTTATTCCTTTGGTTTAAAAAACATAGCCATTCTTGATATTATAATCATAGCCATCGGCTTTGTACTAAGAGTGAAAGCCGGTTCTGTCATCGCTTTTATTCCATTAAGCCAGTGGCTTATTATTATGGTTTTCCTGCTGGCATTATTTATGGCTATAGCCAAACGCCGGGATGATGTACTGATTAAGCTGGCTTCGGGTACAGATATGCGTAAGGCCGTCAAAGGTTATAATATTGACTTTATCAATACGGCTTTGTCACTCATTTGTTCGGTAATCATTGTGTCGTATTTCATGTATACCATGTCGCCGGAAATTATGGCTCATTACAGTTACCGCCTTTACTATACCTGCCTGTTTGTGCTGGCAGGAGTATTCCGTTACCTGCAACTGATATTTGTACAACAGAATTCCCAATCACCCACCAAGATCCTTTACAAGGACCGGTTTATCCAGGTGGCAATATTATTATGGGTCATTAGCTTTTACATTATCATATACGCCAAGGATATCACCATATTTAATAAATAGAATTTGCATAAAGCGATCGCTTTTTTTGATTTTGACGGAACCATTACCCGGAAAGACTCTATGTTGGAATTTATAAAATTCTATAAGGGTGAAATGGCATATTACAAGGGGTTGATGACTTTATCACCCTGGCTATTCGCCCTTAAGGCGGGGCTCGTCTCTCCTGCTCTTGCAAAAGAAAAAATGCTGGCTTATTTTTTCAAAGGAATGCCCTTGCAGGGATTTAATCAACTCTGCTCCCGCTTTGCCAGCACTGTTTTACCAGGATTAATCAGGCCCGGTGCTTTGGTTGCTATTAACAGGCACCTGCAAAATGGGGATGAAGTAGTAATAGTTTCTGCTTCGGCTGAAAACTGGATTGCTGATTGGTGCCGGGTAACAGGTGTAACACATTT
>JBKJUT010000267.1:0-18215 GCA_046590515.1 Ferruginibacter sp. | reverse complement strand
ACTCAACCGGTTTCTTCTAATAATAAAAAACTTTCTATTAAAGAAAAAACTGAATTGGAAACGCTTGAAAAACTAATGCCGGTACTGGCAAGTGAAAAGGAGCAGCTTGAAGAAAAGATGAACGGCAACCTGGCATATGAAGATTTACAGGCTGCCGCTGACCGGGTCAGCCAGATCATAAAAGAACTGGATGAAAAAGAAATGCGCTGGCTGGAATTAAGTGAGAAGGTTTCTTAGTTAATTTATAGCCGCCTGATTCAGTCATCCTGAATTATTAATATTATGCCGGGCTTATTATACATATCACCTGTTTAAAAATGCTTTGCTATATATTGAGAAGTAATCAGTGACTTCCGGGAAATTTTACTATAAATCAAAACACAATAACGCTTGCAAAGCCAACGCTATTATTCGCTTGATGTTTTCCGCGGCGCTACCGTGGCGTTAATGATACTGGTTAATAACCCAGGGAGTTGGGATCATATTTATGCGCCGCTGGAACATGCCGCCTGGCACGGGCTCACTCCTACTGATCTTGTCTTTCCTTTTTTTCTTATAGCCGTAGGCAATGCCATGGCATTTGTGTTACCACGGTTAGTAGAGGCAGGACCAGCCATATTCTGGAAGAAAATTATCCGTCGTACACTGCTCATATTTTTCATAGGCCTCTTGCTTAATTGGTTTCCATTCATCACATACGATGCATCCGGACAGCTGGCAGGTAAACCATTTTCCGACCTCCGGATCATGGGAGTGCTGCAACGGATTGCGCTTTGTTATTTTTTCGCCGCCGGTATCATTTATTTTTTAAAAGCCCGCGGCGCCTTTGTCTTCAGTGCTTTCATTTTGCTGGCTTATTGGTGGTTATCTGTTTTCTTAAACCCGGCTGATCCTTTCAGCCTGCAGGGATGGTTTGGTACCGACGTAGATAAATTTATCCTTGGCTCCCGGCACATGTACCATGGCGAAGGAATTGCATTTGACCCCGAGGGATTCATGAGTTTGCCGGCTGCAATTGCCCAGGTAATTTTTGGATACCTGGCGGGCAGTTATATTCTCGCCAAAGGCAAAACTCCTGAAATGCTGAATGGTCTGTTCGTGATTGGTTGTGTGCTGCTACTAACAGGTTTTATTTGGGACATGTCTTTTCCCATCAACAAAAAAATATGGACCAGCAGTTATACCGTGTATACTACCGGCATGGGGTTGATGGTAATGGGTGTGCTGACCTACGTTACAGAATTTAAAAATAAGCGGGGCTGGTGGAGCCGGTTTTTTGATGTGTTTGGAAAGAATGCTTTATTTATTTTTGTGCTAAGCGGATTAATACCGAGGATGCTGAACCTGGTGAGGATACCTTTACATAACCCAACAGCCGGAAGCCCTGGCTATGTAACCCCATTACGGGGTTTCTTTCGTTTTGTGTTAGAACCAATGTTTACTGATCCCCGGCTTGCTTCTTTCATTTATGCAGCATGCTTCATAACTATGATGTGGCTGCTTGCCTGGGTACTCGACAGGAAAAAAATATACATCAGGGTATAGCTACAATTTACTTACAGGAAATAGGATCAGGAATTTTGATCCTTTTCCCAATTCACTTTCAGCATAAAGAAAACCACCATGGTTTTCTGCAATTTTTTTACAGATAGCCAGGCCGATTCCTGTACCTGCATAGTGGGTGGGATCAAGCCTTTGAAACATCTTGAATATTTTTTCGCCAAATTCTTTTTCAAAACCAATACCATTATCCTTTACAGAAATGGCTACATAACCAGCCGGCTTTATTCCCAGTTTTTTAGACAGGGCGGGGGAAATTTTATCCTGTTTGATTTCGATCACCGGCGGCTTGCTTTCATTAAATTTTAAAGAATTGGCGATCAGGTTGTGAAACAACTGGTGCATCTGGGCAGATACCAGGTTCAATTCAGGTAATTTGCCAATCACAATTTCCGCCTTTTTTTGTTGTATGGCTATTTCCAGGTCATCTACAACTGTATGAACCACCTCGGTAAGATTGGTTTTCACAAGAGGAAGTTCAGTATTGGATAAGCGGGAAAATGTAAGTACATCTTCTATCAGGTTTTGCATCCTGGCTGAAGCCTTGATGATCTTATCCAGGTAATTTTTTTCATTGGGTTCCAGTTTGTGCCGGATTTTTTCTTCGAGCAAATTTCCAAATGCCTGGATTTTACGCAAAGGCTCTTTCAGATCGTGGGAGGCAATGGAAGCAAACTGGTAAAGATCAAGGTTGGAAGTTTCCAACTGTTCGTTGGTAGACTGTAGTTTATCAGATGTAACTTTTAGATCGGCATAACCTTTCTGTAATAGATCTGCTGAATTTTTTTTATCTGTTATATCGGTAAATGTAGTTACCAGTCCATCCAGCATTTTTACACAAACCACTTCAAACCAATTTCCGTTTTCAGGTGAGAGAAATTCAAACCTGTCAGCAATACCGGTTTCAACCACAGCCACATACCTGTCGAAGTAAGCTTTTTCCATACCTGGATAAGATTCAAGCATATTTGAGCCAAGGACCTGGTCTTCATCCATTTTCATAATAAATGCAGCCCGGGTATTCGTCATGGTATACCTGAAATCGATTATCTTATTATCACTGTTTCGCACTGCCTGTTTAGCAGTTATACCGCTGGTTGAACTGTTAAATACAGCTTTTAATATACTATCCAGCTTTTTGATGTGGCTGATATCCACAAAACTGATCACCACACCATCTGCCGAACGGTCAATCCTGAGATAAGGATTAAGTTTCATCAGGAAGATTGATCCATTGTCCATCAGCACTTCTTTCTCCACCATTTTTCCGGATATCATTACTTTCTTGATATCATTAATAAAATCAAGGTTGCTGAAATTATTTGATATATCAAGGATAGACCTGCCGATATCTGATTCGATCAGTTTGATCTGCTGGGTGGCAGAAGGTGAAAATTTACGGATAAGGAGATTCTTATCTATTATCACCTGGCCAATGTCGGAGTTCCGGAAATAATTATTGAGGTCATCATTAAGTTCAAGCAGTTCTTTGATCTTTAACTGGTGCTCCACATTAACGGTATGTAATTCTTCATTAAGAGATTGAAGCTCTTCGTTGGTGCTTTGCAATTCTTCATTTGAAGAAATAATTTCTTCGTTGCTGGTCTGCAATTCTTCATTAGCCGATTCCACTTCTTCTACAAGAGCTTGCAGGTTTTCACGGGTTTCTTTTAATTCCCTTTCCAGCTCCCACATCTCTTCATTACTTGAAGGAAGTTTCTTTGATTTGCTTTTTTGATCAGGTTTATTTTTTAGTTCGTGAATTACTACAAATAAAAAAGGCTGTAAGTATTCCTTTTGCTGCAGGTAAGGCTTAACAATAATATCAACCACTGAAGTAGTGCCGTTCTCACCCATCTTCACATTTTGCATTACTACCTTTTCATTTTCTTTAATGGCCTTTCGTACACAGATACTGAGGGATGAGGAAAGGTCGGGATGAACCAGCTTTAACAGGTTAAAATTGAAGCTGCCTTCCGGAAAATTAATAAACTTTTTAAACTGGCCGGTAGCTTGTTTTATTTCGAAATCACGGTCTATAAAAATACCAGCATATATTTCTTCTTCTAACAGGGTTTCTTTAAATATCTCCGCTACGTTCGCAAGCCCGTTTTTGGCCTTAACCGGAACCTTTAGCCCTTTTATAGTGTTAACAGAGCCCAAAGGGAAAGTGGCATAATCGCCCTGGCCGGCTTTAAGAATACATTTATAAATTCTCCATTTCCGGTCCACCTCTATAGTGGCCTCTTTGAGAGACCCTATATTTTCGCTCGGTCCCAGCACCAGGAACCCATCCAGGTTGAGGGCAAAATGAAAGGCTTTCATTATTATCTTTTGCAGTGAAATGCCCATGTATATAAGCATGTTCCTGCAGGAAATCATATCTAATTTACTGAAAGGTGGATCTTTGGTTATGTCATGGTGAGCAAACACTACCAGCTTACGCAATTCAGGAGTGACTTTGTAAAAATCACCTTCCCGGTTAAAGTATTTTTTTAGGAGATTAGCCGGCACTTCATTAGTAATAGTAGCCGGATACACACCTTTCGACCCAATTTCCAGCGCTTCATTATCTATATCAGTAGCAAAAATTTTGACCTGTACATCCTCTCTTTTGGTATGTTCCATGTATTCCTGCAGGAGCATAGCCAGACTATAAGCTTCCTCACCTGTGCTGCAACCTACCACCCATACTTTGATTGGATTGCCAATCCCTTTCTTTGTAAACAAACCCGGCAATACATTTAAGTTTATATGGTCAAAAGCTTCCTGGTCACGAAAAAATCGGGTAACCCTTATCAGGAATTCTTTGCTCAACTCTTTTGCTTCATTTGGATCACTCTTTATTTTTGATAAATAATCCGGCAGATTTTTACTATTAACCTCTCCCATTCTTTTGGAAAGCCTTCTTAGTATTGTGGGTTTTTTGTATTCCCTGAAATCATAGCCTGTGGATTCCATTACGTTTTCAAGTATGCCCGTTACCAGGTATTCATCCTTCTGATTCTGTTCCTGGAAAGTCTTTACAAGTGGTGCATGTTGAAGGTAGTCGATCATTTCCTCAGCGATCATCTCAGGAGCCAGAATGATGTCAGCAAATCCGGTAGATATTGCGCTGTTAGGCATTCCGTCAAATTTTGCAGTAACAGGATCCTGCACGATTACTATTCCTCCATTGGCTTTGATTAATTCTATGCCCTTGGTGCCATCAGTTCCAGTGCCGGATAAAATAATGCCTACAGCCTGCTCTTTATAATTTAAAGCCAATGATTCAAAGAATATATCAACCGCATTATTAGGTTGATGATTGTTCAGTTTGTCATGCAGCATCAGCCGTCTTCCCTTAACAGTCATCATATATTTATTCGGAATCAGATAAATATGGTTTGGCTCCAGGACCATATCACTTTCGCCTACAAAAACGGGCATAGGTGTATGCCGGGACAACAATTCAGGCATTAAACTTTTATAGTCAGATGATAAATGCTGAAGAATGACAAATGAAAAATTAGTATCTGCCGGCATATTATCAAAAAGCTCATGGATAGCTTCCATTCCTCCAGCGGATGCTCCTATGCCTATCACAAAGTTGAGTTCTTTACCCTTTGACACCTTATCCATGAACCTTTTACATTTAGTACCCGAAATTCAATATTTTTTTTTAATATTGTTTTATATGGATAAACTTTTTAAAATATTACTTATTGAAGACGATGCAGACGACATAGAACTTCTGGAAGAAGCGTTGAAAGAGAATAATATTCAATATACACTTGACGTGGTGATGGAAGGAGATAAAGTGATTCCATATCTGGATAATCCTGGTAAATTACCCCAGGTAATCGTTTTAGATTTTAATCTTCCCAAGCTTCATGGCAGGGAAATTTTAAATATTCTTAAATCTTCTCTCCATTTTAAACACGTGCCCATTATTGTATTGACCACATCTGCTGCAAAAGAAGATTCGGATTTTGCTTTAAAGATGGGAGCTGCCCATTTCATTACAAAACCAACCTCAATGAAGGATTTCAGTCATACCGTACACCTTATTACTCAATCAGCGCTACAACCCTGACTTTTTAGTCATTAAGGGGTTTTATTGAAAGAATAGTGCCATAATTGATATAAAATCAAAAATTTTAATACAAATCAACTGATTTATAGGGTACTCAATTATAGGCGTAATTAATGTTTTATTAGAAATATAAAAAACGGCTGCTCTCTATTCGAAGAGATGAATAGAAAAAAAATATTAAAAATCAATAAGTTATATAAAAAATGTCCGAGGCTGGAAAAAATTCACTTTAATAGCTGAGTAGAGTTGAATATCGTTTGAATAACAGTAAAGCGTAGTAGAAAGAAGATTAAATTGCCTGGTAACCATTATTGATAAATGACTTGCTGACTTCGTCAGGGGCCGACCAATCCATTTGCAGGATTGTTCTTAAACCATCCATTAACTTACCAAAGCTCTCAGGCTTAGCAAAATAAATGTTTGCTCCTCCTTTATATGCCCTTTCTATATGGTCTTTGAAGGTAGAATTACTATACATCACCACCGGAACTTTATTCCTGTTTTCATTCCGGATATAGTTAAGCCAATAAAAGCCGTCATTTTGAGGGAGGTTAATATCCAGTAATATCATATCAAAATCGCCGGTTGGGTATTTAACTTCACAACCATCGGTATGAAATACCCGCACGCTGGGATCCACATTCTCCATAGCTTCCGCTACCAATTCATAATCATCGGCATCATCATCGATCAATAATACTGAGTGTACTTTATTCCCGGCTGTCATTGTGTTACAAAAGTAACAGATATTAAACTGGCACTCCTGATTTGTGCATAACTAATGGATAGCAGCATTTGACGCAGTTTTCGGGTTTTTGATGGGGAGATCTGAATATAACAAAAGCCTGGTTATGAGGCCAGGCTTTTAACTGTAGGTGTTTTTCGAAAACTTATAACTAATAAACGGGAAAGAAAATATTTTAGTATATCCCAGACCGTTATTAATATAACCGGTGTTTATTACTTAATATATCAAGTTCGTTCAGTATAACCAATGTATTTGAACACACATTTGATAGGAAGGTAACCAGGCTGATACTGAGTATTCTAAGCATAATTTTTAAACGCCTGCCTGCTGAATTTATTTTACTAACAGGCCCGGTGAACTGTTTTTGGCCGAAAAACTACATCCCCCCAAACTTTAATCTACATGTCAATCCCGTATCTGTGTCTGCAATTGAGACAACGCAGCAGCAGCTTCTTTTACCGGCCGTTTACAGGTTTTTTCCTGGCAGACATATATTATGGTTTCTCCCTCCACTACTTTATCTTTTAATACCGGCAGCATACCTTCCCGAATGCCGCCGCAAAATAATACACCTGGCAGGTAATGCATATCCATTTCCTGGCGCAACTCCACGGCCTTTTCCCCTGCAATGGCCACTACATTAGGCGGGTACACGAACCAGTTTTCCAACTGAGCCCAGTTAGAATAGTAAGCTGTATTTTTTTGTACATCTTCCTTCACATTTACGAGCATCTGCCTGGCCATCCTGGTATATTCATCCTTATAAAAATACTGGCCCAGTATAAACAGATTTTTAGCCATTTCCGAATTCGATGCAGGTATGACGTTATCAGACACTTCCATTTTACGGGCAATCAGGTTGGCATGGTCATTATGAGCATAATAAAAAAGTCCTGTGGCCGGATCGAAAAAATGGGCAATGGTGTAAGTAGTAATCTCATCCGCCTTCAGTAGCCATTTTTCATCAAAAGTGGCCTGGTATAAACTGATTAATGCCGAAACAGTAAAGGCATAATCGTCGAGTAAACCTTCTATAGAGGAGCGGCCGTTTTTAAAATTGCGGCTGAGACCACCCTCTTTATTTAAGGCATTTTTTAAAAGAAAACCGGCATTGGTTAACGCTACCTGTAAATATTTTTTATCGCCGAGGGCGCGGTAGGCATCTACATAACCTTTCAACATAAGGGCGTTCCAGGAGGTGAGTATCTTATCATCTAATCCGGGCCTTATTCTTAATGCACGTTCTGCCAGCAATTTTTGTTTGCTGGTGTTTATTTTCTCCTGCAATTCATCTGCTGTAAGGTGAAAAGCAGTGGCTACTTCTACTAACGGTTTTTTCCTGTTTAATATATTTACACCCTCCCAGTTTCCCTTTGAACTCACATCATAAAATGCATTAAATACATCTGCCTCTTTTCCCAATACTTTTTCAATCTCAGGCTTCGTCCATACATAAAATTTACCTTCTTCTCCTTCGATGTCGGCATCAAGTGCAGAATAAAAACCACCCTCGGGTGAAGTCAGTTCGGCCTGGATAAAACCCAGGGTTTCAGTTACTACTTTTGCGTAAAGCGGGTTAGTGGTTAACTGGAAAGCATGCGCGTACAGGCTTACCAGTTGTGCATTGTCGTACAGCATTTTTTCAAAATGCGGCGCCAGCCAGTCTGCATCAGTGGAATACCTGGCGAACCCCCCGCGCAGGTGGTCGTAAATGCCGCCATTGGCCATATGATCAAGTGTGGCAGATGTCGCTGTTAGCGTTGACTTATCTTTTGTGTAATAATAATGCTGCAAGAGATTTTCCCATATCGAAGGCATCGGGAATTTTGGCGCCCGATTGAACCCACCTTTTACCAGGTCGAAATTGCGAGACATGTTCTTGATTTGTGTATTTATACCGATAGGAGAAAATTCCTTTTCATCCTTTTTAAGCGTAAAAGTTTCTGACACATTAATGCCCTTTGTTACTTCGGCTGCATGGTGCTCCAGGTCAGCGGGTTTGGATTTTTGCATGTCAACAAAATAGAGTAACATTTTTATCCAGTCATTTTTGCGGAAGTATGTGCCGGCATAAAAGGGACGGCCATCAGCAAGGGCAATGGCATTCAGCGGCCAGCCACCGCTACCCGTGATAAGCTGGGCTGCGGTCATATAAACCTGGTCTACATCCGGCCGTTCTTCCCGGTCCACTTTAACAGATATAAAATGCTCATTCATTATTCTCGCCACTTCTTCATCTTCGAAACTTTCATGTTCCATAACATGGCACCAATGACAAGCCGAATACCCAATGCTTATTATGAGCATTTTATTTTCAGCCTTTGCTTTTGCAAGCGCTTTTTCTCCCCAGGGATACCAGTTTACAGGGTTATGGGCATGTTGCAATAAATAAGGACTGCTTTCATGAATTAATTCATTGGTAGGGGCTATGGGTGTCATAACTTTTTTTTGTTTTACCTGTCCGCAGGAATGGCTGCATATACCCAGGTAAAATATCAGTAAATATTTATTCATCCCGGTCTTTTTTAAAAGGCTTGAAGCTGCTTCGCCAGGTGGGGGCAGGCTCTTAGCTCTCATTGCGCAACCGGGCACTAATAATTTAAAAGCCTGGCCGCTGTGGGAAATAAATCATCCCTTCATGCTGCAGCCATCGCGCCGGATATGTACCAGCTATGTGCAGCAACAAATAATACATTTTCTTTTAACTCCTGATTCTATTATTGCCCCGTTGATTTTTTCGGCAGGTTCTCTAATAGGTCTTTCACTGAGGCACGAAATTTATAATCAGGATTAAACTGTCTCCAATGTACCTTATTGTTTCTATCAATTATAAAGGTAGCAGGTACGGGTAACCTCCCGGAATTATCAGAATGCGATTCTTCCAACTTTGCATCCAGCCGGGTATTGTACAGGTCAATCACTTTTTTTTCCGGTTGAAAGATTACATCAAAGGCATTTCCGATCTTGTAATCTTTGTCGTATAAAAGGGTGAAAGATGCTTTTGTTTTGGCAGCCATCTTATTTAAATATTCTGGTTTTTCAGGGGAAACAGCCACTACAGTGGCACCCGCAGCCTGCAGCAGGCTAAGGCTATCCTGCAATTCACTGAGGTGTTTATTACATACCGGGCACCATTGGCCGCGGTAAAACACTATTATTACCGGTCCTTGTTTTAATGCTTTTGACAATTTGAATTTTTTTCCAAACTGGTCAATGGCTTTAAAATTTTTCACTTCGGCCCCTACCGGCAGACCCGAAACTTCTTTTACACTTTTATAAGTTTGCGCCTCTGTGTGTAGGGTTAAAAAAACCAGGAGCAATAAAACGGCCGGAAATAATAATTTAATATTCATAGCATTAATTGAAAAGTTAATCAGGGATTGGTTGAAAAAATACTGGCATCTTTCACAAAGATTCTGGGATGCAGTTTTAACTGGGCAATGATAAGTTCAGCAAAATCTTCAGGATGCATCATTTTCCCCGGGTCACCTGTGATCAGGTTGGCACTTTCGGCAAGTTCTGTAACTACTGTACTCGGCGCCAGGGTAGTTACCCGGATATTGTGCTTCCGCACTTCCTGCATCAGGCTTTCACCTAAGCCAAACACACCAAATTTTGAGGCGCTGTAGGCACTTGTACCCGCAGCACCACTCTTCCCGGCGGTAGAGGATATATTGATTATATCACCGGATTTGCGTGTTATCATTTGCGGTAGTACAGCACGGGTGACATAATATACGCCAAACAAATTTACCTGAACCTGCCGGACCCAGTCTACGGGATCAAGATCAAGAAATTTCCCAAATGTACCGGTGCCGGCATTATTCACCAGGATATCTATTGAACCTAACCCGGATGAAATTTCTTTGACAGCAGCATTAACCTGTTCCAGGTTACTTACATCAGCCGTAGCCACAAACACCTTTACACCTTCTGCTTTAATAAGTGCGGCTACTACCTGCAGGTCTTTCTCAGTACGGGCCAGCAGACCTACATTAACCCCTTCCTTAGCAAGTGCGATGGCAATAGCTTTACCTATTCCCTTACCAGCACCCGTTACCAGCGCATTCTTTCCTTTTATTGACTGCATTATTTTCTTATTTAGATGCTACTGCCAGCAATGAAAGTATTTCTTCTGCCACTTCTTTGCTGGAAGCAGGGTTTTGTCCTGTGACCAGGTTGCCGTCTTTAACCACGTAACTGGACCAATCTGCACCTTTACTGTATAGTCCACCTTTATCCTTAAGGGCATCTTCTAACAGGAACGGTACAACGTCAGTAAGTTGAACGGCATCTTCCTCGGTATTTGTAAAGCCCGTTACCTTCTTACCTTTCACCAATGGGTCTCCATTTTTCAATTTTACATTCACCAAGGCGGCAGGAGCATGGCAGACAGCACCTACAGGTTTACCTGCTTCATAAAAATCCTGTATTAGTTGAATAGAAGCCTCGTCTTTATTCAGATCCCACATAGGACCATGACCGCCAGGATAGAAAACAGCATCATACTCTTCAGTTTTGATCCCTGATAATTTTTGCGTGTGTGCTACTTTGTCCTGCAATTCCTTATCAGCATAATAACGCCTGGTTGCTTCCGTCTGCGCTTCGGGCTGGGTACTCTTGGGGTCGATAGGTGGTTGACCGCCTTTCGGCGACGCCAGGGTGATATCAGCCCCGGCTTCACTCAGCACATAGTATGGTGCAGCAAATTCTTCTACCCAAAACCCGGTTTTCTCTCCGGTATTACCTAATTCGCTATGCGACGTTAATACGATTAATATTTTCATACACTTATTTTTATTATTAATTACATGTTCCATCTTCTGTATTGCAAAAACCTGTCCCTTCTTCCGTAACCGATGGCGGCGCCTCCTCCTCTTCAAATGCCTGGGTTAAGGCACGGGAAAACACCTCGGTAGGTTGGGCACCGGAAACTGCATACTTATTATTGAATACAAAAAACGGAACCCCGTTAATTCCCATACTTCCCGCTAAATCCTGGTCATCTTTAACTTCCTGCATATACCTGTTCCCTTCCAGCATTTCTTTTACTTCTTTTACAGGCAAACCTGTTTCCACAGCCAATGACTCCAAAACAACTTTATCTCCTATATTTTTTCCTTCAGTATAATAGGCTTTAAATAAGCGTTCCTTTAATTCATTCTGCAATTCATGTTGCCGGGCAAAATGCAACAGGCGATGTGCATCCATTGTATTGTTCACAATTGCCTTATCGAAATTAAACTCCAATCCTACTTCTTTGGCGATGGCAGCCATCTGGTCATTCATACGCTTACCATCCGCTTCAGTTCCACCTTTACGTTTGCCCAGGTACGCATGTACAGACTGGCCTTCTACGTATTGCATGCCAGGATCTAACTGGAAACTTCGCCATTCGATTTCCACGTTTTGTTTATCTTGAAAATCCTCCAACGCTTTTTCAAATTTTCGTTTGCCTATATAACAAAATGGACAAACCACATCACTCCATATTTCTACTTTCATTATAAAATTATTGATGAATGAATAATTTTTCTTTCTCTCTTCTCACCTTTGGTAAGGTTGCCAGCCAGTCATTAGATATATCGCGATAGCCTAACGGTAACAATACAACACTGCGCAAACCTAATTGTTCCAGTCCCAGCAATTTGTCCAAGGCAACAGGGTCAAAACCTTCCATGGGAGTGGCATCTACCCTGGCTTCTGCTGCGGCTGCTATAGCCGTACCAAAAGCTATATATGCCTGCCGGGCAGCCCACTGAAAATTCTCCTCAGCGGAATTCCTGCTAATTATTCCTAATAAAGTATTTTGGAATTGCTTCAAAGTTTCAACTGCTACCCCGCGAATGCCGGCAGTATTTTCAATGTATTCCTGCACCTGGACTGCAGAAATATTATTCCAGGCTGCGAAAACCAACAGGTGAGAACTATCTACTATCTGGGTTTGATTACCAGCTATGGGCAATATTTTATTTTTAATGTCCGGATCGGTAATTACTAACACGGTATATGGTTGCAGTCCCATAGAAGAAGGACTTAACTGAATGGCTTTTAAAATTGAGTCCACTTTATCCTGTGGAACAACCTTTCCATTCATTTTTTTGGAGGCATAACGCCATTCCAGTGATTCTATCAGGTTCATAATTTATATTTTAATAATAAGATTTTTTGGTACTTTAACGTTACTTAGTTACTTTAAGTAACCAAAGTTAGGTGACTTCACCCAATATTAATGTTAAAACATTGAAATGCCTGTAAATACCAGACAACAAGACATGATTGCAAATCTCTTTACGGGCGCATGCCTGCAAAAAAAGGTTTGCCCGGTAAAAGATATCCTGGCGGTATACGGTGACAAATGGTCTTTGTACACTATCCTGCTATTGGGCCAGCACGGCAGGGCCCGGTTCAGTGAATTGCGCACCGGGATCACCGGTATATCTCAACGTATGCTGACGGTTACGCTTCGTTCACTGGAGGAAGATGGGATAGCCAGCCGCACCCTTTATCCAGAAATTCCTCCCCGGGTTGAGTATAGTCTGACACCATTGGGAGAAAGTTTATTACAACAGATATTAAAGCTCGCTAACTGGGCTGATGCCAATAAGGAAGAAATATTGAAGGCGAGAAGGAGATATGGCAGAAATCTTAAGTAAGGACAGGAGTTAAGTAGTTTGTCTACACATGGCGAAAACGATGGATCATAGAAATACCACCACCACCAGATTGATAAAACGGAGTGATCGTTGTACCGGAAATTTTGTTTTTCAACAGCATTTTTTTTATGACAGGATAAGTCCAGTAGGCCAGCCTGGTGGAAAGTATGCCAAAGCCGGCACCGGCCATTACATCGCTCACCCAATGTCTGTTATTATACAACCTTAATATGCCTGTAAACGTGGCGGCTCCATATCCTGCAATACCATACCAGGGAGAAATATCTTTATATTCCTGCCGCATAAACTCAGCAGCCCCAAAAGCTGTGGCAGTGTGCCCGGAAGGAAAGGAACTGAAGCTTGAGCCGTCAGGTCGCTGAATTTTTGTAATGTGCTTTAATGGCAAGACAATAGCTGTTGAAATAACAGATGATAATGCATAGATAATTGTCCGGTCCCGGAAATTATTTTTTCCCTTAATTCCCAGCGCATTTAAGCCATATACAGCCAGTGCAGGCGCATGTTGCAGGTAATTATCGAGTTTGGTGACATACTCAGCATGATGCTCCTTTATTTCTGTTCTGGTACTTTTATTTAATGTTTTCAATCCGTCATTACCAAGTGCAATAAATCCATATCCAATTAAGGAAGCAGGCACAATCAGTGCCCTGGCATACCTGTCTGTTTTTTTTGCAGAAAGATCACCGGATAAATGTAATGGCGCGGCCTGCAGTGAAGTAGCAGGAGTAATAATACTGTCAGGGTTTTGTGCCCGGGAATGAAGAAAGCCCAAAATGAATAATATGATGATGCACTTTTTCATTATGTTATAATCAGCATTTACAATATTCCTGCATGTTCATTTTCTTAGCTGCTTCTTCCAGGATGTATCAAGCTGGTATAATTTCATCTTCCTTTTAGAGTAAGGTACATTACAGTAAGTGAAACATCCAGGCTATCAGAGAGATTGTGGGTGAAGAAAGTACTGAAAATTTTGACCAGCAACACTGCCAACCAATAAATTGCCGGTACGTATTTCCATGTAGCGCATTTAAACAGCTCTATTTCCAGACTATTACCAACATCCCGGCAAATACCAATACCCCACCAATAATTATTTTAGGTGTAGCTGGTTCTCTTAAAAAAAGAAAAGATAATAGAATTGTAAATACGATGCTGCCCTTATCGATGGCCGTTACTTCTGATACTTTTCCAATCTGCAGGGCTTTATAATAAAAAAGCCAGGATATACCGGTGGCAACTGCAGACAGTGTAAGAAATAACCAATTATTTTTACTGATATTGTGTAAACCTCCAGCGTTACCCTTTAAAAAAACAATCCCCCAGGTTATGAATAAAATTATGCCTGTACGTATAGCAGTCGCCAGGTCAGAATTTACTTCCTTTAAACCCACTTTAGCGAAGATGGCTGTAAGGGCAGCAAAAAAGGCTGAAGCCAAAGCAAAGAGCAACCAATCCGGCATAATATAAATTTAAGTATAAGATAGCGGTAAAAGAACGGCGCTAAGGCCGCTCCACAAAATACATCACTAAGCTTTTACTTCTTTGATAAATTTACCATTGGCATCAAAAATTATGTCCTTGCCACCTACTTCCGCCTCGTAGTTTACTGTACCGTCTGCCTTGGTAATTTTAGCCCCTTCTTTAATAGATTTGTTTTTATAATGCTCCTTCACGTAAGCTGCAACGGCAGATGGCAATTCAGATACTTTGATCTCTGTTTCAGATTCCACAAAGGTGCCGGCAGACTCAAACACAGCAGACATTTCATTACCGCCTTGTTTAAATTCAGCTTCATATTTTCCATCCTCTTTTTCCCATTTTGCAGCAGCGCCAGGAAACAGTTTGGCGAAAGATTGTTTTACCGCCGCAGGCACATCGTTTTGTTTAAGTTTTTGAGCAGCAGCAGTAAATGCAAGAGATACTATTACAGCTATCATCGTAATTTTTTTCATTTTGAGTTGGGTTTAATGATTTATAATATATTAAATTTCAAAAACAAAACTGAATTAATGCTGAATTAATACACTGCAAATAAATTTTTTGATACTCATTTACAGCCACTTAAAATTATTGCAAATTCCATTGCTGAAAATCTGTACCCGAATCGACCCGGAAAAATTCTTTAGTAACTGATCAGGATAAAGGCACCTTGACAAATTTTACAGAAAATTTATGCACACCCTTCAGAAATGAATATTGTAAATCTGCCTCATACAAGTTACATATACGTTTTGCCAATGCCAGGCCCATACCCAGGCTTTCACTATCTGCCGTTTGCTTTTGAAATCGCAGATAAAGTACCGCACTATCCAGCGCCTGGTTTTTCCCGGTATTGGATACAATGATGCTATTATGTACAACCACAATTTTAATAGTGCCGTTTTTATAATTATGCCTGACTGCATTGGCCAGCAGGTTGGATAATAATATTTCAACCAGCAAGGGGTTAGCCACAATGGCTGACTCATCCATAGTATCCTTATCTACAATTATATTTTTTTCACTGATGGCATCCTGGTATTGCAGGAGAATATTTTCTGCTATTAATCTTAATACCACTTCGCCTCTTTCCGGATATTGGTTGTTATCAATTTTGGCGAGTAGTAAAAGGGTTTTATTCAGTTTGCTTATCCTTTGCCCCGTTTGTTCCGCAACCGTTATCAGTTCAGCCTGGTCTGCTGTCAGGGGGGTTGTTTGCATTAACAGTTCAATTTTACTTTGCAATATGGCAATGGGAGTTTGCATTTCATGTGAGGCATTCTCGGTAAACTCTTTTTGAGACTGGTACACCTGCTGGTTTATATTGGCCAGGCTTGAAATAGCTTTATTAAGGTCAGCAAATTCATTTACATTGGTAGCCGGCAATATTATCTTTTCATTTTTATCTACCCTGAAATCATTCAGTTTTTTAAGTGTTTCATAAAATGGCTTCCAGGTTTTAGTTGATATATATATATTGATCAGGTAAAGTCCGGCAATAAAACACAGCAATAAAACAGCCATTATCAACATGATACGCTCCTTCAGGTCTTCTGTGTCAATTAAAGAATCCTGTAGTTTAAGTTTATACATTTTGCCGTTAAGTATCACGCTTCCTTCCAATACTCTGTAAGGGAGTAATTCTTCAGAAGCACTGTCGTACTGGTGAACGGTATAGAATGTGTCCACTTTATTGTTGCCGGCCATAGGAGAAATCTGGAAATCAGCAGAAAGGAATTCCCGGCTAGGATTTAAAAGCGATTTATATTGCTTTTCCAGATTTACAGACACCTTCTTTTTTTGGGCTGCAAGATTTTCATCTATTTCTTCAGATATAATACTTTCAATAGCTATATAAAACAATGGAACCGCAATAAATAAAATAGCAAATGCATAAAACAGGTATAAGCGCAAAGATTTATTCAGCAGTTTCATAGTTTGACTTCAAATTTATAACCCATGCCATACACTGATTTTATATAATCCCGGCAACCAGCCAATGTCATCTTTTTCTTCACATTTTTTATATGCGCATAAATAAAATCAAAATTATCAAATACGTCTGCCTCATCACCGCTTATGTGCTCAGCTATGGCGGTTTTTGAAATGATACGGTTTTTGTTTGTAGCGAGGTACAAAAGCAAATCATATTCTTTACGCGTTAAATCCATCCCTACGTGGTGTACTGCAATCATTTTAGATTCTGTATCAATGGTAAGTTCATTAATTACAATTAGCTTATTTCCATCAAACCTGCGTCGACGAATAACTGCAGCTACCCTGGCACTTAATTCTGACAGGTGAAAAGGTTTTGCCAGGTAATCATCAGCACCCAGGTTCAACCCTGCAATCCTGTCATCAATAGAATCTTTTGCTGAAATAATTATTACACCATCCGTTTTAAGATTTTCCTTTAGCTCCTTTAATATAGTAAGACCATTGCCGTCCGGCAAACTGATATCAAGCAGTATGCAATCGTACTCAAAAGTTTCAATTTTGATCCTGGCGGTTTTAATATCCGGCGCCAGCTCACAAGAGTAGCTTTCACCCTTTAGGTAAGTGATAATACTTTTGCTTAGTTCCCTTTCATCTTCCACCACCAATACTTTCATTATATAATTTTAGTAAATGTAAGCAGGCAACCTGAAGAAAAACTGAATACCTGGAATCCAAAATAATACCTGGTAAATTGCCGTGCGCGGCTAGCAGTAAAATCTTTATTCATATCTTTTAATTATCCGGGCTAACCTTATTTTTACAAACGTCCATTATGATAAATATTATGACACATTTTAAAAGCCAGGCATTTTATTTCTTAATTACAGCCTCCGTTATATTCTCTTGTACCACTTCTAAAAATTTATTTAACACACATTTTGATTACGTACCACCCGATCAAAACTTATATGAAACTATTGTTCAGGCAGACAGCAGTTTTTTTTCAGCGTACAACACTTGTAATCTCAACCTTGAAAAATATGCTGATTTTTTCTCCAGCAACATAGAATTTTATCACGACCAGGGCGGTTTAATGACTTCTAAACAGGCTATTATTGATGCCACTGAAAGGTATGTATGTGGTAAGGTTAAACGGGAATTGGTTAAAGGCAGTATTGAGGTATATCCTATAAAAGAGTATGGTGCCGTAGAATTTGGCCTTCACAAATTTCATAACAACACAGAAAAAGCAGGAACTCCTTCTAAACCCGGGAAATTTATGATCATCTGGCAACAGACAGATAAGGGATGGAAAATCACAAGGGTTGTTTCCCTACATTAAACCTGCGGCCTTGTATACTTTCTGCCTGTCGGGCTTTAAACAGAGAACCGGGTTTTACATATGTGGTCCCGCCAAGAATCGAACTTGGATCTAAAGTTTAGGAAACTTCTATTCTATCCATTGAACTACGGGACCGGCCTTCACGGCTACTGCCGCTTTAAGGACGGCAAAAGTAAGGTTTTCTTTTATTAAGGTAAAACCCGTTAAATAAATTCCACAAACGACTGATTACAGCTTTCTAATTTTCAATCAATAAGACTACATTTGTCTACTTTTTACCCCTGAGAAATTGATATATGTTTCATAAAAAAGCTCCCGTATACCTTGTCATTTTGCTGGTGCTGGTTTCCAGTACCGCCACTTACTTCATCACGTCAGCCTTAAATAAAAAAG
>JBKJUT010000257.1:0-10859 GCA_046590515.1 Ferruginibacter sp. | reverse complement strand
AGAAAAACATGCAGATATTACCGTGGCTACTATCCCGGTTAATCAACGGGATGCCCCGGATTTTGGAATTTTAAAATCCAATGCTGAGGGTACAATTACTTCCTTTACTGAAAAGCCATCCCTGGAAATGCTTGCAGATTGGGAAAGTGATACAGGCGCTGAAATGCTGGCGCAGGGAAGGGTTTACCTGGCTTCCATGGGTATTTACATTTTTAATAAGGAACGGATCTTTGATCTATTGCAGGTAGAAAGGAAAGATGCAGCTGATTTTGGTAAAGAAATCATACCTGGTGCACTTAATAAACATAAGGTTATAAGTTACCAGTATGATGGCTACTGGACAGACATCGGTAATATCCATTCTTTTTTTGAGGCTAACCTGGCTTTAACAATGGAACTTCCTCCGTTCAACCTTTTTGATAAAAAAATGATCTTTAGCCGCGCAAGAATGTTGCCTCCGGCAAAAATCAGCGGAACTACTATGACCCAGACTGTCATTGCCGAAGGTTCCATCATTCATGCTGAAAGCATTTCTAATTCAGTAATTGGCATCCGGAGCCGGATAGGGCAGGGAAGCAAGATCACCAGTTGCTATATCATGGGCAACGATTTTTATGAAACACTGGAAGAGATAGCTTATAATTACCTGAAAGGTATTCCTAAACTGGGAGTGGGAGATAATTGTAACCTGTTGAACGTAATCGTTGATAAAGATTGCCGTATAGGCAACAATGTATCAATAACCGGCGGGCCGCATTTACCGGATGCAGACCATTCACTCTTCACAATAAAAGATGGCATAGTGGTTCTTAAAAAAGGTTCCATCATTGAAGATGGCTTCGTACTATAGTTTATAAAGCCCCTACACCAGGCCGTTAATTCAAACAATTTTACATGGCTTACGAGGACGATAACTTTATTGATACTACCCGCCTCGTATGGAATTATTCGTTTTTCAGCAGCTCAGAAGTCCAGGCTTTCAGGGAGGGTAACATGTTCCGGGGTCATGAAAAATTTGGCAGTCATTTTCTCACTGTATTAAATGCAGAAGGGTTTTATTTTGCTGTCTGGGCTCCCAATGCCATAGCAGTTTCGGTTGTCGGAGAATTCAATGGGTGGAAAAAAGAACTACATCCTCTTTTTGTACGATTAGACAGCTCCGGAATATGGGAAGGTTTTATTCCACGTCTCCCTCCTGGCACTTTATATAAATATCATATTACCGGGCAGAACGGACATGAAAGCGATAAAGCTGACCCCTATGCCAATTACCATGAATTACGTCCGGGAACTGCATCGTTGACCTGGCAGGCCGGTCATCAATGGCAAGATGAGAACTGGATGAAGCACCGTCGCAAATCAAATGCACTGGATGCGCCCTGGAATGTATATGAAGTACACCTGGGAAGCTGGATGCGCCCGGAAAAAAATAATGAAAATCTATTTAATAATTATCACCAGATTGCAGCCCGACTGGTGCCTTACGTAGTGGGAATGGGTTTTACCCATGTAGAACTGATGCCCGTCATGGAACATCCTTACGACGGCAGTTGGGGATACCAGGGCACAGGTTTTTTTGCGGCAACCTCCCGGTATGGCACACCCGATGGCTTGGCCTTTCTTATCGACTGTTTCCATCAAAATAACATAGGAGTAATACTTGACTGGGTTCCGTCTCACTTCCCGAACGATGCACATGGTTTATATTATTTCGATGGTGCACATACCTATGAATATGAAGATATGCGGAAAGGCTTCCATCCTGACTGGAACAGTTATATTTTTAATTACAAGAGACCGGAGGTACGCTCTTTCCTGCTGAGCAGTGCACACTACTGGTTACAAATGTTCCATGCAGATGGGTTGCGGGTAGACGCTGTAAATTCTATTATCCGCCTGGACTTTTCACGCAATGAAGGGGAGTGGGAACCTAATGAAAACGGTGGCAACGAAAACCTGGAAGCCATTGAATTTCTTAAAGAACTAAACCGGATGGTATACCGGGAATGCGGACATGTACAGACCATTGCAGAAGAAGCATCTGACTGGCCGGGTATTACCCGGTCTCTTGAAGTAGGCGGGTATGGCTTCGGCATGAAATGGATGATGGGGTGGATGCATGATACTTTACGTTATTTTAAGATTGCGCCTCCAGGCAGGCTGGCTAAGCAGGATACTTTCAGCTTCAGCATGATGTATTTTTATGATGAACATTTTATGCTGCCTCTCAGCCATGATGAAGTCGTTCATGGTAAAAGTCCTATGATTTACAAAATGCCCGGAGATGAATGGCAGAAGTTTGCCACCCTCCGGTTATTATATGTGTACATGTTTACACATCCGGGTGCCCTGCTTCTTTTTATGGGCAATGAATTCGGTCAGACCACTGAGTGGAATATGAATTCGGAACTGGATTGGGAACTGTTGCAATATGAACCACATGCAGGTTTGCAATCCTGTGTGAAAGACCTTAATTTTCTCTGTCGCCAAAAACCTGCTTTATACCAGCTTCAGTTCCAGAAAAAAGGCTTCTCCTGGGAAAACCTGGATAACAGGGAAGAAGGCATCATTATATACCGTCGAACGGGACGTAATAAAGAAGAAGATATCATCGTGATTCTTAATGTTTCGGACCGGAATTATTATAATAAAAAAATTCAGTTAAAGGGGAAATCAGGGTGGAATGTATTAATGAATTCAAATGACCTGGTGTATTGGGGAACAGGGGAACACAATACAATTAATTCCAGCGTTACAAAGGTTGTTAAAAAAAAGAAAGTTTGTGAAATATTTATGGACATCCATGCGTTAAGTGCAATAGTATTGCATTGAAAATGATCCATTCTTACCATGAAAACAGCTTTTACTTTTTTACTTACCTGCTTCACTCTTTCTTTATCAGCCCAGGATAAAGACAGCGCAAAATTTTATTTTTCAAAAGGTCTCGAGGCTGCATCTCAGAAAAAGTTCCTGGTGGCGGTTCAGGCCTTCGATAAAGCGGTAATTTTCGATCCTCTTTACACAGATGCATACCTGCAGAATGCCAATGCCAACCTGGAAATGCGCCGGACTGATATTGCAAAAAAACATTTTATTAAAGTACATGAACTACAGCCCGCAAACCAGGAAGTAACCCGCCAATTAATGGAATTGTATTTTAATTACCGGCAATATGACCAGGCCATTGCCTTTGCGAGGATGTGCCAGAATTGCCCGGGTACGTCTCGGGTGCTGGGAATGAGTTATTATCAACAGGAAGATTATGCCCGCGCAGAAACGGCATTAAAAGAGGCTGTCGGTAAAAATCCCAATGATGCGGAAGCAACCTATACACTTGGTAGGACTTTCCTGGATATGGAAGAATATAAAAAGGCAGTGCCATTTTTTAAGCGTGCTGTAGACTTAGATTCAACCCGTGGAGCCTGGATGTATGAACTTGGATTAATTTACTATACTTTGGCAGATTATAAAAACGCAGTTGGTGCCTTTAACAAGGCCTCGGCACATGGGTACGCTAAAAGTAATGACTTCAATGAAAACCTCGGTTATGCATTGCTGTATAGTGGAGAATTTGAAAAAGGAGAGACCCTGTTAATGGGTGTACTGGCTAAAAAGCCTGGCAACAAAGATATCATCCGGGATATGGCGGAAATTTTATACCGTGAAAAACAATATGACCGCTCACTTTTCTATTGTGAAAAACTACTTCAGATTGATAGCAAGGATGCCAAAGCGCTTTACCAGGCAGGATTGAATTTTCAAAAGAAGGGAAATGTAGACCGTGGATCACAGATGTGCGACAAAGCCATCGAAATGGATCCTTCCCTGGCCAGCCTTCGGCAGGAAAAGAAAATGCCGGTAGGATTGTAGCACAACAATATCAATGATCTTTCGCAAACATCATTTCACCAGCCCGTATAGCCACAGGCAGGTCATTTTCACGGGGAGGAATAGGACAATTATACCCTAAAGCATAGGCACAATAAGGATTATAGGCTTTATTAAAATCCAGATTTACAGAGTTATTTACTATGTCCTGCTTATAAAATTCCAGGTACTTTCCACCTCCATAACTCTCTTCTCCACTCGTAAGGTCTGTATAAGGCACAAATAAGTAATCTTTATATTTTTCTGAATGCTGCAGGTCTTCACTCGAGTATACTGTCAACTGCAGCATAGTATCCCTGATTTTAAAATGTAACAACCCATATTTAAAATAACGTGAAGTTTTCTTACCGGAAGTTTTCATAATGAAGCCGGCTGTATCATTGATTTTTTCAAAAGCAGCAGTGAGACAATATTCCTCATCAACCGGGAAAAAACGGAAATAGTTTTTATCCGCGTCCTTTACCACCTCATGTGATTTTACATAATCAGAAATGAAAGATTTTAATGTAGCCTGGTAATCTTTCTGTTGTCCGTAACTCAGGATAGTCAGTACTAAAAACGATATAAGCGAAATACTCTTTTTCATTAATTCATCATTAAAATATTAACACTACGCTGCAATATATTGAAAGCGATTTCTGCCATGAGATTTTCCTTATCCAGGGTTGGATTAACTTCTGTGATTTCGAAACAACTGATCTTACGGCTCTGCATGAATTTGCTGATCAGGTCTTCTGCTTCTCTTTCCTTCAAACCATTGCTGACGGGGGTTCCTGTACCTTTTGAAATGGCTGAATCAAGGCTGTCTACATCAAAACTCACATATATATCTGTACAATCACTCAGGTAGCGCAGCACTTTACGGCTCACATTTTCTGCACCGTTACGTCTTACTTCACTGGTAGTAATTACTTTCATCCCGTATTTTTCAATGAGGTAACGCTCCTCTTTTTCAAAATCACGTAAAGAGATGAATACAACATCTTCGGGTAAAACCATTGGCCCTGTTTTGCCCATTGATTTTAGCTGTTCCCACATTTTAGCTGTTTTCTCATCCAGCTCATGCACCTTACTCTCGGTATTATTTTCCCCGATGGCTGCTGCCAATGGCATACCGTGCATATTTCCGGAAGGAGTGGTGTAAGGTGTGTGCAGGTCAGCATGGGCATCAATCCATATTACTCCCAGTTTACTTTTAGGTTTTGCAAGTTTCAATCCGGCAATGGTACCGCCGGCATTACTATGATCTCCGCTAAGTATGACAGGAAAGAAATTGTTCCGGATACTGTCGGCAACAGCTTTACTGATTTTTTCATACATAGATACCACGCCATGTATCCGCTTGGCGTAGGGGGAATGTATGGGTTCAAATAACAGGCTGTTCTGAATCTCAATTTTTTCTGAAGGAAAGTGTACAAAAAAATTACTCATAAAATCCAGAGCCGCAATTTTGATTGCATCTACACCCAAACTTGCCCCACGTGTGCCTGCACCAATTTCAGAAGGCACCTCAATTAATTTAATATTTTTCATCAGAATCTGTTTATTAATAAGGCTGTATGGCTGTAATTTACAATTTTTCTTTTAGTGGATTTTCACCCCGGATAGTACCCTTTGTGGCTATTATCCTGAATCGTACAAACATTTCTTCTTTATACCATTTTTGCCTGCGGGTCATTTTAATAACTTCTGCATGTTCTTTCATTTGATACGCAAAAGCAAGCATATCCGCTTTCTTTTGCCAAACACTGAATGTAGCTTGTTTGATCCAGGGTATTTCACCAATACCTAAAGACATAATAAATCCTTCGGCAGATCGCATCTTATTGGCAACAGGGGCAACATTCTTCCAGAAATAGGAAAGTTTGCCCACGTTAATAGTTGCGCGGGTAAGCGTGGCAGTAACTCCTGTATGCCCGTCATTCTTAATTCCATCAAACAATTTCTTACCATCCCAGCTTCCATGACCTTCAAGTGGTTCAAGAAATATAGTGAAAATTTCACAACCAAACCGTTGCCACCACTTATCTATAAACCGGCCATATAAAGATTGCGGAATTTTATCATTCCTATGAACAGCAAGCAGAGCCCATTGCTGCAGATCAGGCTGCTTATCGAAAGTGCCGTTCTTACCTGACCCCATTAATTTAAAAAAAGCAATACGTTTTTTAAAGAATAGCGGCAACCTGAAAATTGCCATAGATAAAAACGCAAAAGGGATAAATTTTCCCGGGTAGCGTACAATGGTAAGTGTAACCAACATCCGGCACAAGATAGCGCCTTTTAAGTTTTGACTTCAAGCCTCCTTTCCAATATTAAAACTGGCTTTATATTGGCAATACTCATATAAATTGAATAGTATGGATTTACGCCCGAATTATGGATTGTCAAATACTAAAGAAGAAGAAAAAGAAGTAGCTGAGGTTTTGAATGCATTGCCACGTACTGTCCTGCGTTCTAATGCATATGTTTTATTGAATGGAGAATGGAAATTCGCACTCGACCTGGAAGACAAAGGGCTATCTGAAGACTGGCAGGCAGGGCATATATACAGCGATTTCGCTAACTGGCCAGGTTCCATTGAATCACATATGGCCAATGCCAAAAGTGGTGCAACTTCCTGGACGGATAAAGTAGTAGCCTGGTATGAACGCGATTTCCCCCTTCCCGAAAGAGCAAATGGAGAGAATACCTCTTCAATGCTGCAGCTGTCAATTGGCGCGTGTGCTTACAAAACCAGGGTATGGCTGAACGGGATTCCCCTTAAAACAATTGAAGGTTTGTCAGAACATGTCGGCCAGTTTACTTCCTTTTCTTATGAACTGGATGAGGAGATACTTCAACCCATAAACAGGTTAACCGTAAGAATAGAAGATGATAAGGACGCAGACAGTACCAGGGGTAAACAGGAGTCGCATGTATACAAACGTGGCGGAATATGGTACCAGACTTATTCAGGGCCGGTAAGGGATATATGGCTTGAAACAGTAGAACGCAACCGGTTACGGTCAAGGATAGGTGTAGTAAGCATTGTAGAGGATAACCTCGTAAGGTTTACTGTTACGTTGCGGATTCATGACCCGGGAGAATATATTATCAGGCTGAGTATCCGGGAAAAGAAAGGTACAGAAGTAATCGCCACATCCGATTTTCCTATTCACCTGGAAGCTGGTCAACACAACCAAAGGCTGGTGGTAGCCATACCCGGCGCCAGGCACTGGTCGCATACAGACCCCAACCTTTACCTGCTGCATGCAGACCTGGTTGACAGTGCCGGGCTGACAGCCTCTATTGAAACCTTTTTTGGATTGCGGAAAATTGAAGCCCGTGGGTGCTGCATTTACCTCAATAATAAAAAAGTTTACCTGGATGGAATACTATACCAACCAGGGATAGCTACTTATGAATCTATTAAAAAACACATGTACGCGATGAAAGACCTTGGCTGTAACCTGGTACGGATACACATCGCAGGTGTAGACCCAAGAATATATAATCTCGCAGATAAACTAGGAATGATGCTATGGCTCGAAGTGCCAAGTCCTCACCGTTCCACAGTACAAAGCCGCAAAAATCACCGGGAAGAATTGTTGCGCATGCTGAATATGATAGAAGCTCATCCATCTGTGGTCATCTGGACATTGTACAATGAAGATTGGGGCGCACAGGATATTGCCACTAACCAGGAAACCCGCCAATACGTAATTGATACCTATCATTATATGCATATTACACATCCCCAGTTTCTTGTTGTGGATAATGATGGCTGGCAGCATGTTTCCTTTGAAGGACGGTTAAAATCAGATCTATTAACCGCGCACCTTTATACACCCGATATTGAAAGATGGAAAGTACAACTGGATAAACTTGTAAAGGGAGATAACGAGGGAGTAGCTGCCTTTCCTCTGGTAGTAGGAGACCCGTTTTTTTATCGCCAGCAAGTACCCCTGTTAGTTAGTGAATGGGGAGGTTTTGGTTTTGTTGATTATGGTGGCCCAATGGATCCGGCTGGCCGGACTCAACAGATAAAACTTTTTAAACAGGAAATAAGGAACCGCGCCATTGCCGGGGATGTGTATACCCAGGCAACCAATATTGAAGACGAAGTAAACGGTCTTATTGATGCTGAAACGGGCGCCCTCCATGTGGAAGCTGGGGTGCTGCGATCGACGGAAAAATAAAAAACCGGGATAATCCCGGCTTTTACAAAATAATTAATTCATTTAAATTAAAACTGCTCCAGTTTACTGAAAAAGAAATTTCCTTCGATCGCTGCATTTTCATCACTATCGCTGCCATGTATAGCGTTCTCTCCAACTGAAGCGGCAAAACGCTTGCGAATAGTTCCCTCTTCTGCATTGGCAGGATTGGTTGCGCCAATCAGCTTCCTGAAGTCTTCTACTGCATTATCTTTTTCTAGAATAGCGGCAGTAATAGGTCCGCGGCTCATAAATGAAACCAATTCTCCGTAAAATGGACGCTCTTTATGAACTTCATAAAACTGGCCTGCCTTTTCATTACTTAATGCCAGCATCTTCATTGCTACGATACGAAAACCTGCTTCGTTGATCATTTGTAAAATTGCACCGGTATCCCCTTTTTCAGTGGCATCGGGCTTGATCATGGTAAATGTTCTATTAGTCATTTTTTCTATTTTGGGCGCAAAGATAGCCTTCAATTACATAAGGATGACTCCCTATTTGCCAATTAGCAAATTAAAACTACTTTTGCCGTCCTTTATGCAGCCGATAGAAAACATATATCCTCAAATTACCACCCCGAAAAAAATTGTGATCACCATGCACCAGAAGCCCGATGGGGATGCAATGGGCTCTACTTTAGGCCTGTATCATTTCCTGGTTCAGTTCGGTCATGATGTTTGCGTGATCTCACCAACAAACTGGGCCTCCTTCCTGAGCTGGATGCCAGGCGCCAAAGGAGTACTTGATTATGAAAGATCTACAGATAAAGCAGACACATTCTTAAAGGAAGCTGACTGGATATTCTGCCTGGACTTCAACGTGTTGGCCCGCACAAAAAGAATGGAAGAAAAGTTACTGTCAGCACCCGGTCAAAGAATACTAATAGATCATCACCAGCAGCCACAGACAGAAGTATTTTCTTATGGAATCAGTAATACTTCAAAAAGTTCTACTGCAGAGATGGTGTATGATTTTATTATAGCCTCCGGCTACAAGGAAAAATTAAATATGGAGTCAGCCGATTGTTTGTATGCAGGGGTTATGACAGATACCGGTTCATTCCGTTTCCCTTCTACCTCACCTGGTGTGCACCGGATGATCGCAGACCTTATGGAAAGAGGTTTGGAACACAGCAAGGTACATGAAGCCTTATTTGATAATTATACAGAAAACCGCTTCCGGTTTATTGGAAATGTATTATTGAACCGGATGGAAGTGATGTACGAATACAATACCGCTTTAATAGCTGTACCCCAGGCCGACCTGGTAAAATATGATATAAAAACAGGGGATACGGAAGGTTTGGTGAATTACCCATTGAGCATCCAGGGAATAAAAATGGCAGCTATTATTATTGATCGGGGAGAAGAAAGAAAATGCTCTTTCCGCAGTAAAGGAGATTTTGATGTTAATACTTTTGCCCGGACCTATTTTAGCGGTGGCGGTCATTTTAATGCAGCCGGTGGCCAAAGTAAAGAACCTCTTGATGAAGTGGTGGTGGCATTTAAAAAAGCCATGAAAGAAAATGCGGATAAACTTTGTACTTATACATTTTAAAATAAATAAACAATGAGAAAATTCTCTTATGTAATGTTGATGGCGGCTGTTACTTTATCAGCCTGTTCATCTGAATCCTTTAAAAAAGGTGATGAAGGCCTGGAATATAAAATTATTTCGGATGGTAAAGGCGAAGCTGTAAAGTATGGCGAATTTATGGAATTACATATCGGCCAGTATTATGCTACCGGTAAAAAAGATTCTTTAATATCTGATTCCCGCACATCCATACCTGCCTATGAAACACTGGATTCAGTAAGAACCCCTGCAGCATATTATAAAATTCTGAGCAAACTACGTAAGGGCGATAGCCTGGTGATACGTGTGCTGGCCGATTCTTTATTCAAAAAGAACCCGGAATCAATGCCTCCTTTTATCCATAAAGGACATATGTTACTTACAACTGTGAAAGTCCTGAACATATTCAAAACCAAAGAGCAGGCAGATAGTGCCCGGCAGGTTGCAATCGGTATAGCAGAAAAACTGCAGCAGGAAAAAGATGCCGTAACTATGGTGTCTGATACCAAAGCATTAAATGATTATTTTGCCAAAAACAATATCACTGTGGTGAAAGCGCCTAAAGGAACTTTCGTTCAGATTTTACAACCAGGCAGCGGCAGCAATATTGATACATCGAACGTCGTTAAGACTAATTATACTGGCCGTGTTTTCAATAGTACAAAGGCTTTTGATAGTAATATTGATACAGCCTTCGGACATGTAGAACCATTCCTGGTTAATATGACCAATGACCAGGCGTTAGGTGGAAGTGTGATTCCGGGATGGAATGACGGGTTAACCTTGCTTAATAAAGGAGCAAAAGCCAAGTTCTATATCCCCGCTGCCTTAGCCTATGGTTCACGTGGAATGGGAAAAGACATCCCTGAAAATTCTATACTGGTATTTGATATTGAGGTGGTTGATGTATTAAACAAAGCGCAGGCTTCAAAGGAAGTAGAAGCGAAGAGAAAGCAAATGGAAGCTATGCAGCAGATGCAGATGCAGATGCAGCAACAGATGCAGCAACAGCAACAGCAGCAACCTAAATAAATTTTTAATAGTTATTGGCCGCTCCTGGGTTCGGGAGCGGCTTTTTTATAGGCCTCCAGCAACGTAATCACTTCGCGGGCTTCCTTTACATCATGCACCCGGAGTATGTCTGCACCATTTAAAATTGCCACCGTATTTAATACTGAAGTACCGTTCAAGGCC
>JBKJUT010000062.1:0-9368 GCA_046590515.1 Ferruginibacter sp. | reverse complement strand
TCACAGTAGTAAAACTTAAATTAAAACTTACCAGGTTTTCATAATGCAGCTTGTGCAGGTTAAAGGCCAGATGCGGGTATTTAACTTTCCACCGTTGAATGATTTCCTCAATTGCATCTTCAATCTGATATTTCTGCAATTTAGCTGTGGCAGCCTGGTAAAAAGGTTCTGTAAATCCCAAAGCCATAAAATAATCACTATGGTTTATCTCCATAAATAATTGAAACAGTTCCGTTAAAGGTTTGGGCAGACTGTACGCATATTGACAAAATGAAAACCCGTATTCAGAAACCTGGATAGCAATAGCCGGGAACTTATGGTCCCGGTACCACGTCATACTTTTATTTGCTGTGGTAATGGCTTCGGCAATGTGGCTGTAATTTTTTGGCTTACGAATTGAAAAAGCAGAGGTGCTGCGGAAAAGATTAATAAAGACCTCTGCTTTAGGAGTTGCCAGTATTTTTTCAATACCGGAAATCATCTGCCGGTTTTTTTCCAGCGCAGATGTCTGGTCTTTTCGATAAAATACCGCCTGGATTTTATCAAGTTCGTTCATTAAGTTTCCTTCCGGGGTGATTAGAAAATCGATCCTGTATACCAGGGCTAATAACAGGAATGAAATTCCACCGCTGTATTTTTCCGGATCAAGTGTTTTTACGAGTTCAAGTGTTTCAGTAGCCCATTTCTGCAAAAAATAATAGCGGGTTTCCTTTTCAGCCTCAGGTATAGGTTCTACGTGATCTGAATCAAGTTTCTCCAGGTTTTGAAAATCCTGTACCAGCAGGTCATCCTGTTTATCGGCCGTAATGGCAAGTTCTTTTAAGGCATAGTACAATTTATTAGGACTTGCAGTTTCCAGCTCACTGTCAAACTGCATCACCAGTTTTTCCTGGCTCAGGGAATAACGGCAATAATAAAGATGATAATTCTGTTCCAGCAAGCGGCGCATTACGGGCACGGAAGGCTGTACCATTTTTGCCAGGATTACTTTAGCATGTAGGTTTTTTGCATTCCCGGTTCCTCTCACGATCTTGGAACCCTGGTATATTTCGAATTTAAATTGAGTACCATTCTGCTGAAATACCACATTGTTTATGCCGTCATCTTTCAGGTAATTAAAAAATGACAGAATGCTTTCGTGGTATTTTTTTTCCTTGAACTGGGTTTCCGCGAGGTTCCAGGTAGATATTTTCGCGGGAAATTTATTGTTGTCGCTATACCTCCCGAAAGCCAGCGCCGGCCGGATGCCCTGGCTGGTTTTTTTCTTCCACCTGAAAATCTTCTCAAACATTCAATAAATTTACGAGTTGATACTTTATGCAGCCCCTGGATCGGTTATATATATATTCCCCATTGGCAACCCCTTTGAAAGAACAAAATATATTAACTTGTACCGATTAAACGCATTAATTTATCTTTGATTTTTATTAAACAACTCTTATGAAGTTTATCGTTTCTTCTTCCGCATTATTAAAACAACTGCAACAGATCAGTGGTGTTATCAATGCAAATACCGTACTACCCATATTAGAAGATTTTTTATTCGAAATTGAAAAAAACAAATTGACTGTTGTAGCTACTGACCTTGAAACTGTCATGAAGGTACATATGGATATAGAAGCCAAGGAGGGTGGTAAAATCTGTATCCCTGCCAAGATCCTGCTTGATTCACTCAAAAACATTGCCGACCAGCCGTTAAGTTTTAATATAGATAAGAATTTTGGTGTAGAGATCACCAGCGACAATGGCAAGTATAAAGTAATGGGTGAAAACCCCGACAACTTTCCAAAGGAGCCATCTCCTGATGAGGCCAATGCTTTTACCATGACTTCTTCAGCCCTGGTTACGGCCATCAACAAAGCCATTTTTGCAGTCAGCAGTGATGACCTTCGCCCCGCCATGACAGGCGTGTATTTTGAATTAGATAAGAAAGGTATCACTTTCGTGGCCACTGATGCCCACCGCCTGGTACGTTTTACCCGTTCTGATGTGAGCTGCCCGAAAAAAGATTCTTTTATTGTTCCGAAAAAACCTTTGAATCTTTTAAAAGGCGCTTTACCGGATAATGAAGATGAACTCACTATATCTTATAATGCCAACCATCTTTTTGTGAAGCACGGCGGTACTGAATTGGTGTGCCGTTTGATTGATGCACGTTTTCCTGATTACAAAGTGGTAATACCTGTAGACAACCCTTATAAAATGACTGTCAACCGCCAGGACTTTCAAAATGCCCTACGCCGTATCAGTGTCTTCAGTAATAAGAGTACAAACCAGGTAGCATTAAATATCAGTGGCAGCCAATTGCAATTGTCGGCACAGGATGTGGATTTTAGTTTTGAAGGAAACGAGCGGATGGCTTGCCAGTATGATGGCGAAGACCTGCAGATTGCCTTTAATGCAAAGTTTTTAATAGAAATGCTGAATGGCGCAGAAACCCAGGACATCAATATGGAACTTAGCACTTCTACCAAAGCAGGTATTATCAAGCCTACAGAACAGGCAAGTGATGAAGAGCTGTTGATGCTGGTAATGCCACTGATGCTGAATAATTAATCAACTTTCAGGATATTAAAGTGTTTCCATATCGGGAACACTTTTTTTTGCCCTTTGCTTACTCATGGCAGAACCCCGCAATTACAATAACTTCAGGTAAATATAGATTTTGAAAACTGTAGTACTACGTACGTTTGATAATTATTTTTCCGCCAACATACTGCTGACCAAATTGGCGGATGCAGGTGTTACTTGTTACCTGTTTGATGAGAATACCACTACCATCGGACCTATTATTGGCCAGGCAATAGGGTATATTAAGCTGGTAGTAGATGAAAGGGAGGAACCCGCCGCCAGGAATATGCTGGCACGTTTTGATGAAGAATACCTGCGTACTGTTCAGTGCCCGAAGTGTGCAGCTCACCATATCATACTGGTGCCAAAGCCAGGTGTGCAGAATTACCTGGCAGCAATATTCACCTGGTTTTTTTCAAGCTACGCAGTGGCCACAGAAAAAGTGTACCAATGCCAAGAGTGTGGATATGAGAGTGCTACCCTTCCACTCAGTGTGGCAGAAAACAATTAAATTATCATCCTTTTTCTTACTTAGTACATTTGCTTTATGATAAAAGTGGCCATGATTCCCGCCAGGTATGCGGCAACCCGGTTCCCATTTAAGTTGATGCAACCCCTGGGTACAAAAACGGTTATCCGGCAAACTTATGATAATACAGTAGCAACCGGCCTTTTCGATAAAGTGTATGTAGTTACTGATCATGAAATTATTTTTAACGAGATCTCCTCTCACGGCGGCTCCGCCATTATGAGTGCACATGCACATGAGAGCGGCAGCGACCGGATTGCAGAAGCTGTTTCCAACATGGAAGCAGATATCATATTAAATGTGCAGGGTGATGAGCCCTTTGTGCAGAAGGAGCCCTTGCAGAACCTGTTGCAGGTTTTCGAAGGGCATGCGGGCAAAGATGTAAGAGTAGCTTCTCTGATGCGGGCGTTTACAAATCCCGTTCATGTAAACGATCCTAACTATGTAAAAGTAGTAGTGGATAAAAATATGAATTCGTTGCTGTTCAGCCGCAGCGTAATTCCGTATTACCGTGAGCCCGGCAATTTGCCTGTTTACTTCGAACATATCGGAGTGTATGCGTTCCGGCGACAGGCATTGTTACAGTTTACCAAATGGCCAGTTACTCCCCTGGAAGCTGCTGAAAAAATAGAATGCCTGCGTTATCTTGAACACGGTATTCCCTTGAAAATGGTGATTACCGATACTGCTACTGTTAAGATAGATGTGCCTGCAGACCTCGAAAAAGCCCGGGAATATTTCAATAACTTGTAATACATTCGTTACCCAACCAACTAACATGCAAAATCTTTTTCACATTGATACCTTTACCGGGTTAGTAGACAGGGTTCATAACCTGTCTGCCACTTTACCGCCACAATGGGGCAGCATGACCGTTTCGCAGATGATGGCACATTGTTCTGCGGCGTTCCAGGTTCCACTTAGTGAAAAGCCTATGCCACGGATATTGCTGGGAAGGATCTTTGGCCCGTTGATAAAATCCAAATTATACAACGAAGATCCCTGGCGAAAAAACCTGCCGACGGCTCCACAGTTCCTCATAAAAGGTGACCGGCATTTTGATACCGAGATGCAGGCTTTGGTAGATAATATAAATAAATTTTATGCCGCCGGACCTATGGGAATATCTCCCTATCCCCATCCCTTTTTTGGCAAGATCACACCAGAGCAATGGGGAATGAGTATGTACAAACATATAGACCATCACCTGAAACAGTTCGGGGTCTGATTAATTCCATACATAGTACAGCACACCATTCAGATCGTCAGTAAAAAAAAATGAGCGGGAGTCCTTCATGAGTATGTCGCAAGGGCGGCCATGGCGGCCGGCTTCGGTAGTGCCTTCCAGGAATCCGGAAATAATATCCATATACTTTCCTTTCCCTGCTTTAACTATTGAATTGCCGCGTTGCCGCCACACACTTGTACTACCGTGCAGGCATACCAGCACACCGTTTTTCAGCACAGGGTCTGCAAAGCCGCTGAAATATTCAAACCCGAGTGGGGCACTGTGCGCTTTAAAGCCGCAATAAGCTACCGGGGGTTTCTGCAATCCTGCCGGCTTTATTGAATCTTTAAATTCAGGGTCTGCCAATACCTGGCCACGGTATTGAAAATAGTAAGGCCAACCATAATTAACTCCCTGTTTGATTTCCTGGAAGAGATCTTCCGGCTTATCAGGGCCAATCAGGTCGCGGCCCATCCCTGTGGCCCAAAGGCTATTACCGATAAAACCGATCCCGACGGAATTACGCAGGCCGGAAGCAAAGATTAACTGCTGGCTGCCATCAGGATTCATTTGCAGTATGCTGGCGCGCACCGGCTCGTGTTCAATACAGGCATTGCAACTGCTGCCTACACTTACATATAATTTTCCGGCGGAAAATGCCAGGCTGCGGGTAAGGTGCCAGCCCCCGTATTTATATCCAAGTCCATAATCAGGAAATGTGGCTATCGTTTCACCTCCAGTGCGGGGGATAGTATCACCCGGTACATATACATAACGGCTAAGCTTATCCGTTTCCGCTACATAGATATAATTGTTATAAAATGCTACCTGGTTAGGATTATGGAGGTTGCTTAAATATGCCGAAACCCGGCCATACGTGTGAGTTGCTTCATCCCAGCCGGAAAAGATAAGTACCCTGCCTTTATGGTTATCGCTGCGGTCGAACATATCAGTGGCGAATAACCGCCCATCGGGACTCATGGCAAGAAACCGCAACCTTTTTAATCCCTGGGCTGCAGGCACTATATTAAAACCTACCGGAAGGGTAAGATAAAAACTATCCCTTTCCAGCCGGATACGTTGTTGCTTATATTTTACAGGGATTAGCGTAGGATCAAAAGTAAAACCGGGAGCCGCTTTTGATACCGGCTTCACAAGTGTATCCTTTATTTCCACAGCAGGCATTGCCGGCGTATCAGCAGCAGGGCCACAACCCATACATATCATCCAGCAGATATACAGGCAGCGGTTCATTATTTAAAATTTATTAACTGGCTAACCGCTTTTTCCAGGGTCTCTTCTTTTTTCATAAAACAAAAGCGCAATACTTTATTATCTACCCCTTCACTGTAAAAGGCGGATACAGGTATGGTAGCCACACCTCCCTCTTTTGTTAAACGGACCGCAAAAGTTTTTTCGTCTTCGCCGGAAATGGCTGCATAACTATACACCTGGAAATAACTGCCGTGAGTCTGCAACGGTTTAAATGCAGTAGCCTGCATCAAATCCTGGAAGTGATCACGCTTTGCCTGCGCCATGTCACCCAATTGCAGGTATTCTGCAGGCCGGGTAATAAATTCTGCCAGCGCATACTGCAGAGGACTGTTGCAGGTGAAGCAATTAAACTGATGCACTTTCCTGAATTCGGCCATCAAACCCGGAGGGGCTATACAATATCCCAACTTCCAGCCGGTACAATGGTATACTTTGCCAAAGGAAAAACAAACGAAGCTGCGTGCCAGTAATTCAGGGTAACGCAACATAGACAAGTGTGCTTTGCCATCGAAGATGAGGTGTTCATATACCTCATCACTGATGATGAATATACCTGTATCTTTTACAATTGCTTTTAAGGCTTCTATATCTTCCTCCTCCAACACTGCTCCCGAAGGATTATGCGGCGAATTTATAATGATGGCCCGGGTGCGGGCAGTAACTTTTTGCCTGACCAATTCCCAGTCTGGCTTATAAGAAGGGAAAGCAAGCGGTATACACACCGGTATCGCTTTATTAATTACAATATTCGGAATGTAACTGTCATAAGCAGGTTCAAACAGGATCACTTCATCTCCCGGTTGCAGGATAGTTGTCAGCGCAGTATAGATGGCATAGGTTCCACCGGGAGTGATGGTAATAGAAGTATCAGGGTCGAGGTTCACCTGGTAAAGGGAAGCAGCCTTTTCGGCCAGCCGTTCACGTAAGATGGGCAAACCATTCATATGCACATACTGGTTATAACCGTTTTTCAGGGCCTGGTCTACCAGGTCTGTCAACTCACTGCTCATACTGAAATCCGGGAATCCCTGTCCCAGGTTTATTGCATTATGCTTTGCCGCCAGCCCGCTCATGACGGTAAAGATGGTAGTACCTACATCCGGAAGTTTGCTCTGGATCGTTATCACGAATAATTATTGAAAAGTGAGACCTATAAATACTTGTCGCCTTTATTCCGTTTTATTTCAGCTACATATTCCTTAATCTCCTGCTCTTTATCCTTCTTGCAGATCAGCAGCACATCTTTGGTATCTACTATTACAAATTCATCAAGCCCCTGGAGTACCAATAACTTTTTGTTATCAGCGTGTACCATATTATTCGTGCCGTCTATGATCATTACATTTTTACCGGCAACGGCATTACCGAGGTAATCTTTATCAATTGTCTCGTACGCGCTGGCCCAGGTGCCCAGGTCACTCCAGCCAAAACCGGCAGGTATCACATACACATTATCTGCTTTTTCCATGATACCATAATCAATGGAAATATTAATACATAAAGGATATATTTTTTCAATGGCAGCCCATTCCTTCTTAGTGTTGAACTTTGCGCGTTCAGCATCGAATACATCATGTATTTCTGGTAATAATTTCTCAAACGCCTTGATAATATTTTTCACTTCCCACACAAAGATGCCCGCATTCCATAAAAAATCCCCACTGGCTACAAATGTTTTCGCCAGTTCTTTATCTGGCTTTTCAGTAAAGGTTTTAACCTTGTATACGTTTTCACTTACAGCGAATTGTTCATATTGTATGTAACCATAACCCGTGTTGGGGTTGGTTGGTTTTACTCCCAGGGTGATAAGTGCCTTTATATGAGAAGTAAAATGCAATGCATCCGTACAAATCTGGCGGAAGTTCTCATTGTCGGTGATCAGGTGATCTGCCGGGGCGCAAATTAAGTTGGCATTGGGATTAAGCTCATGCAATTTATAAGAGATATAAGCTATACAAGGTGCTGTGTTTTTACGCGAAGGCTCACATAATATGTTAGCAGGATTTAATTCAGGCAACTGTTTAATCACAATGTCCTTATAGTTTTCCGCGGTAACTACGTAAATATTTTCAGGGTCAATGAAAGCAGCAAACCGGTCATAAGTGCCTTGTATAAGTGTACGACCTGTATTCAGTATATCTAAAAACTGTTTTGGAAATTCAGTTCTGCTCATGGGCCAGAACCTGCTGCCTATTCCTCCCGCCATTATGGCTACGTAGTGATTCTTATTTGTTGCTTTGGTCATGGTGTTATTATATGATTCCTTCTCTCACAAGATCCTGCAGGTGTATAATGCCCGCGTAAATTCCATTCTCAGTTACCAGTAATTGATTGATGTTATGTGTGCGCATCAGGTCAAGCGCCTCAGCCGCCAGGGCATCTGACCCGATAGATTTTGGATCTGCGCTCATAATATCCTGCGCCTGCAACACCTGTACACTGTCATTATTTTCAAGCATCCTACGCAGGTCTCCATCAGTGATAATACCTACAATCTTTTTGTCGGAAGAAATTACTGCCGTTGCACCCAACCGGCTGCGTGTCATCTCAACGATCACTTCTTTAATATTGGAGTGGCCCTGAACAGATGGTTGCGCATTCTGCAAAGTCAGGTCGGACACACGCAGGTATAATTTTTTACCCAATGTGCCGCCAGGGTGAAACCGGGCGAAGTGATCGCTGTTAAAACCTTTCGTCTCCATCAAACAAACCGCCAGCGCATCTCCCATCACCATTTGAGCAGTTGTGCTCGAGGTGGGTGCCAGGTTATTCGGACATGCTTCCTGTTCTATTGTGGTATTCAATATAATATGACAGTTGCTGGCCAGGTACGATTGGATATTTCCTACCATGCCTAACAAAATATTGCCAAAGCTTTTTACCAATGGTACCAATACTTTTATTTCCGGACTGTCACCGCTCTTACTGATCACCATTACGATATCTTCTTTCTGGATCATTCCCAGGTCGCCATGAATGGCATCAGCAGCATGCATGAAAATAGAGGGGGTGCCCGTACTGTTAAATGTGGCTACAATCTTCTGGGCTATGATGGCACTCTTACCGATCCCGCTGACTACTATCCGCCCCTGGCAAAGTATCATGGCCTCTACCGCTTTTACAAAATCCGCATTAATAAAATGTGCCAGCCCTGCCACTGAAGCCGCTTCCACCTCTATGGTGCGCAGGGCAATAGGTATGATATTTTCGTTGTTCACTGTTGGTTGGCAAACCTACTTTAAATCAAGGATAAAGCAAAGAATCCAATCCAGCCCTGTATTATTTTCAGGTTTACGCGATCATATTGGCATATTTTATCTATATTATATAACCCGAAGGATTAATTCGTTAATGTTTTCCGGCAAAGCCTTATTGCGTTTGCATTTGCCCCTATATTGAATTAACTTCGCCGACCTTTCAAAAACCCCACCTGGGTTTGGCCCGGTAATGAATGAGAAATAATTGTTATGTCTAAAGTAAAACCTACACCTTCAGCCGCAAAGAAAAAATCCGCTGTGGCTCCTGTGATTAAATTAAAAGAACTCGGATCCCGTTTACAAACTGAATTCGGCTTCGATGGCTTTAAGGGTGACCAGGAAGAAATCATCAATACGCTGCTGTCGGGCAAAGATACTTTTGTGATTATGCCTACGGGTGGAGGAAAAAGCCTGTGCTACCAGTTACCCGCCATGATTTCTCCCGGGGTGGCCATCATAGTATCCCCATTAATTGCATTGATGAAAAACCAGGTCAACCTGGTTTTTC
>JBKJUT010000014.1:0-4070 GCA_046590515.1 Ferruginibacter sp. | reverse complement strand
CTCGTCGCTGATGGTGGGTTGCAGGACACCTTGCCTCGGAGTTCTGATCCGATCGGCGATTGGATTGATCTGATGGAGGTTGTGGAGGCGCTTTGTCCTAAGTGGCCGGTGCGTGAGGTGTCGAGGGTGGGGTGGGTGTATTTGTTATAGGGTAAGTCAGGGTTGGCTCGAAAATGAATCTGACCTCGTTTTGCCACTTCGCGACTCGACGACAGGGTGATCTAGCTAATGCGCGAATACGACCTTACGGTCCTCAATGACAAGGAATTCGAGGTCCTAGTCGCAGACCTACTCGCCGCCGAGATTGGCGCACCTGTCGAGCGCTTCAAGCCTGGCAGAGACGCAGGGGTTGATGCGCGGTGGTTTTCTTCGCCGGGCAACGAAGTAATCGTCCAATGTAAACATTGGCCGCGATCGAGCGTCGCCGCTCTCATTCGAAAGATATCGTCCGAAGAGAAAGCAAAAGTAATTGCCCTCAATCCTTCGCGATACCTCTTTGTGTGCAGTCTTCCCCTCTCGAGGAAGAATAAGGACGCCATTGCGGAGGCATTCTTGCCCTACGTCGTCTCGCCAGACGATATTCTAGGTTACGAGGGACTGCAGCGTCTCATATCGACTCATGAGGCTGTCGAGCGGAAGCATTATAAGTTATGGCTCGCGAGCAGCAGCGTGTTGGTGACGTTGCTGAACCATAGTGTCTTGGGGCGAAGTGCGGACTCGATTGATGATATTCGCCATGCGCTCGCGAAGTTTGTTGAGACTGAGGACTGCAGGCGAGCACGCAAGCAGATCGCCAATGCAAGAGTACTAATAATCAAGGGTGAGCCTGGCATTGGTAAGACAACGCTTGCGCAGCACTTGGTGATGGAATCTATTGGAGACGGATACCAGTTCGTCGAGATCCAAGCCGATTTGAGTGAAGCCGAAGGCGTTCTCGTCGACCCTGACGAAAAGCAAATTTTCTATTTCGACGACTTTCTGGGGCGGAATTTCTTGGAAGTCTTCGCCGACAACAAGGATTCGCACGTCTTGGCTTTTATCCGGAGGGTCCTCAGAAGCGAGAACAAGCGTTTCGTCCTTACGTCTCGCACGCACATTCTGGACCGTGGTAAGCAGCTCTCCGAGTTGTTTCGTATAGAGAACATTGGGAAAAGAGAATTCGAGCTGACGGTTGGAGCTCTCTCGCGTCTTGAGAAGGGAATGATCCTCTATTCTCACATTTGGAATAGTGGCCTGCCGGAGTGGGCGATTGAGACCCTATACGAAAGGCACCGATACCTCGACGTGATAGATCACGCCAATTTCAATCCGCGATTAATAGCGTTCATCACTGATCCCGAGCGCATTGTAGACGTGGCACCGCAAGACTTTTGGGCGTACGTTACGACTACGCTAGACAATCCTGAAGCCATTTGGCGTCATGTCTTCGAACGGCAGCTTAGTCAGGATACTCGTGACCTTACCGTACTTGTGGCATTCAACGGCAAGCCCGTTAACGAGGCAGCTCTAGAAGCGGCATTTGCGCGACTTAATAGTTTGGGTACAGACAATCCGATCCAGTTTGCAGTTCGGTTCCACGATGCGCTGCGACTTGCCGCGGGCTCGGTGATAACTAGAACAATTGCTGGTCCCGGTGATGCAAGTTGCGAGCTGTTCAATCCATCGATCGCCGATTTTCTGTTGAAGGATGGCGCCGTACTTTCACGCGCGCCGGAAATCGCGCGTGCCTTGCAGACTGTCGATTCGGTGAACTATCTTGTTTCACTGTCCGAAGCTGGCTATTTGAACGCCGGGAGAGTCGGGGAAGCGCTCCGGGTCATAGCGGCGGACGTGACGGAGCAGAGCCAGGTCGGGGGTGATGTATCGGTCCGCCTCGCTGATTTGTTCGTAGCGGAAGCTGATGCGAACGCTGACGCCGAATTTGTTGGCTTGGTCGCCAGCTCGTTTTCTTTGGGTTCTATATGCAAGAACGCGGCACGCGTTCGCATATTTTCCGCGGCGTTGACGGCAGGAAGCGTGCGGGATCCGGCGGGGCGATTCGAGGGGATTCTTGAGGAAATTGAGACGTGCCCTCTCGATGTGGAGATTTTAGAGCCGTTGCATAGTTGTGCGGTGTGGTTAGAACAGAATGGTGTGGAAGGCGCGGAGCTGCGCTTGCGAAAAGCAATTCTCGCTGCTGTGTTCGATTATGCTCAAGAGTTCATCGTCGAGTCCGCTGTGCTAGACGAGTACATGTACAAAGGAGAGGCTAGTTTGGCGCGTGAAGATGTGCGCGTACATATCGAGGAATTCTTCGAAAATCTTGGTTTCCCTCTCGCGGAAGAGGAGGTCGAGGAGTTCGTCTCTCAAGTTGATGTGGTCGATATCATCAATCACAATGTTAGCGCTGCGTCGGATCGTTGGGACGATTCCGACTCGGGCGGGCGGGCCGTTAACGGTAATGATGCAATCGTTGACTATTTCGACCGGAGTGGTCGGGAATAACGCGTAAGGTGGAATCGTGGGGTGGCGGTGAGCGCAGCGAACCCCACCCATGCCGAAGCGCCGCACTTGCCAACGGAAGGTTTGCGTTGGAAGCGTGTGCCGTCTCTCTGCTGTACCGATGTCGCGAATTGCGTGCCTGACGGGTGGGGTTCGCTGCGCTCACCGCCACCCTACGTGCGATGTGGTTCGCGGAGAGAACGCAATCAGGTTCGACTCGCAAGGCGGGCTTGAGTCAGCCCTAAGTGATTACGCGGCTTCTCAAGGTCGATATCAAGGCCGTAAGGCGCATACGCTGTCGTAGTGCACCGCGACGGGCGGAACGACGGGGCCCGCTCAGACGGCCCCGACCATCGAAATGACGCAGTAGGGACATGCGGGGCGCACACCGCGCCTCGCCTCACGACAACGGCAGGGAGAGTGAAATGAAGACACCGGGTGCGCTCGTCATGATGCTGGGCATGGGCATGGGCATGGGCGCATGCGCCTCCGGCCCTGCGGACCGCCATACGGCCGGGCATGCGTTGATCCTGGTGAAGTACCAGCCCGATCCCGATGCCATCTGGCTCACGGTGCGTGCCGAAGGCGTTATCACGGTGCGCAACGGATGCGTCTACATCCTGTCCGGCAAGCGGCGCGCGCCGATGCTGGCGATCTGGCCCGCATCGTATGAACTGTCGATGGAAGAGGGGCGGGCCGTGGGCATCGTGGATACGCTGTCGAAGCAGTCTCTGAAGTTCAACGTTCCATCGGCGTTCGGTGGCGGCACGGTGCGCGATGTCCCGGACGCGCTGCTGGCGCAACCCATTCCCGCCGAATGCCCAGGCGAACGCTTCCAGGCCTACTTCGCGCGCCGCTGAAGGAAGGCCGTAAGGCTCATACGCTGTCGTAACCCGTAAGGCGGGTCGAAGCAGTCGTAATGCGGGTCTTGCACCCGCCGATTGAACGAAGCGGTGCGCCGTGGCACACAAAGAGCGATCTGTTTCGGGATCGCGTGCAGACAGGTTCGGTCCGAGGCGACGAAAAAGAGCGGCGGGTGCAAGACCCGCCCTACGACTGCCGAGGGAACCGCTCGCTGCCCCAGGGCTTCTGCGACGGCGTATGCAGGCGCCGCGCATCGAGGCTGCACCGATAGCGAGCTGCTTTCGCGGAGAAGCGATTGAATGATGGCTTCTATCGTCGTAACTGCGCAACGCCATCACACGCGAGTCGCGATCGCAACTTCGGCGGGTGTTTTACAAATGAGCTCGAAAGTCTCGTTTTTTCGGGATTCCGGCCTGTCCCGTTCATCGCAAAAACGATGGACAAGGATTGTGACCGACCAAACTCGAGGAATAGAATCGACCGGCCACATGACGCAGCCCGGTTGGCATGAACCCTCCAGCTTGCACGCGCATTCGATTGGAGTAGGCGGCCCGACTGTGCGGCGACACGTGGTTTCGCCACGGGGCGCGGATTGCACCCTGCTCGGCGAGGATCCATCCGAACGTTCAATTCCGAAACTACAGACAAGGAGTCGTAGATCATGAATACGTTACGTTTGCGCCGACCGCCGCATGGCCGTTACTGGCTGGGCATGCTGGTTCTTC
>JBKJUT010000281.1:0-5513 GCA_046590515.1 Ferruginibacter sp. | reverse complement strand
AAAATGCAGGTCCTGTGCACTCACTGGGGAGCACAAGGCCAGGATTATTAACAGCGATATGGTATATTTTGCTTTCATTTTAATTACCGGATCAAAGTGATATCACCGGTCTTTCTTAATTTTTTTCCATCCGTAAACTCCACATCCAGGGTATAGGTATACACATCCATGGGTTGTAATTTTCCATTAAAGGTGCCATCCCAACCCTGCTGTTTCCTGTTCTGGCTCATGTAAACTACCTGCCCCCAACGGTTATAAATTTTCCAATCCAATTTTCCAATGCCGAAACCCCTGACATTTATAAATCCGTTAATTCCGAACCTGCCGGGAGTAAAGGCATTTGGCACATCCAATACCGGAACAATGACAGTATTTACTGTAAGTCGGGCAGTATCTGTGCAACCTTCAGCATTATATGCCACCAGGACCACTGAATGATTTCCTGTAGCATTATATTCATGCACCGGGTTAGTGAGTGTGGATGTTTCTCCATCGCCGAAATTCCATAAGTACCTGTTAGCGCCGGTTGATTGATTGGTAAAACTGACCGGCACATTTTCCTGTGGGGGATTTGGTGACCAGGTAAAAGCAGCAACCGGTTTTCCAACCACTCTTATTGTCTGGTAGGCTGAAGTATCAATTTTATTACAGGTGCTGGTATCAATAGCGATCAGCCTTACCTGGTAGGTATTTATGCCAGGGTAAAGATGAGTAGGATTTACATTTACAGAATCAAAAGTGCCATCACCGAATTCCCAAATAAATTTAGTCCCGGCCAAAGAAGTATTTGTAAAGACGGCAGTATATGGATGACAACCGACAGCCGGGGTAGTGAAAATTGCCTTAACTGTAGGGTTTAGACGAATAACCTGTTTAATGGAATCAGGAAAATTACAAAAAGAAGTATCAGCAAGATATAAGGCAACAGTATAATTTCCCGGGGTGGCATAAGCGTGTACCCGGGGCGGTGTGAGGCCCGCTGTTTCCCTGGCAGTGCCATCACCATAATCCCACACAAATGAACCTGCGCCGAAGCTGCCTGAGGTGGCAGTGGAAGTATTGTTGAACTGCATGGTAAGACTTTCACAAGGCTGCAATTTGAGAGAATTGAAAGAAAGGTTCGCCTTATTATTACCTGCCCTGATGACAATAAATGAAGTATCCCTGATGTTGCAGGTGCTGCTGTCTTCAGATATCAGCCGTACTGTAAAGTTGCCGACATTATTAAAGACATGGGAAATGGCAGGAGATGATGTAACCGTATCCGGTCCACCTTCGCCAAAGTTCCAATAAAATTTTACTCCTAATCTTAACGTGTCGCGAAAATCTACAGTAAGAGGTACACAACCTTTGTTTTTATTGACGATTCCATTGATAGAAGATTGTACAGCAGAACCCACCCCGGCGAAATTCATCTGTATTTTAACGGCGGCTTCATTACAGGCCGTGCTGGGGTTATTGGGAGACCAGGAACCCGGCGTAGTTGGAAACGGCGCGGTGGCATCACAGTTAGCACATATACCCTGGTACACCACCCCGTTGGCATCAAAGCGGCTGGTACCGCCATCCACATGATCCCCCGTACCGCCGAACTGGCCAAAGTGAGAGCCAAATAACTGGCTTTGTGCATCCTTCTTTAATACAAAGAAATAAAAATCTTTCCCATCAGGTGCAGGTATCCCTGCCAATGGATTTACTTCCGGCATACCGGTGGTGGTGCCCGTGGTGTATTGTTCATCTACATTAATTCCACCGCCCCAGCCAGACACATATACATTCTCACAGCGGTCAACCAGAAAAGCAATAGGTGAAATATTAGGTACCGGTGAATTAGTACCAAAGATGGTAGAGTATACATATCCTGAGAGATCGGGTTTCAATTTACTGATGTATTGCTTACTTCCTGAATTGCTGAAAGTGGCATTAAGGACAGGCCAATTGCCCGTGGTAGTGCCCATGATATAAGGGTAACCGATTTTATCAAACTTTAGCCCATACACTATATCAATACCAGTGGTGCCGATATAAGTTGTTTTAATAAGGGCTGAACCATCGCTGAATAATTCTGTCACAAAGCCGTCGGTTGTGCCGCCCTGGTAGGTGGAATTTATAACGCCCGTTTTGTCTCCCGGCAGGTTATTGCTTGTGGTACCACCACCGATGTAAAGGTTTCCGGATACTGGGTGCAGGCTTGCCACAAAACAGGCATCATCACCGGCCCCTCCAAAAAAAGTACTGAAAAGAAGAGAAGAAAGGTTGGTATTAAATTTAAGAATTACCCCATCCTGCCTGCCACCACCAAAGGCCGGCTGAATACCGGTAGCATTTTGTACCGGGAAATTTGTTGACTGGGTAGATGAAGCCAGGATTATATTATTTGCCGCATCAAGTATTACTTCACTGCGTGCATCATCTCCATAATTTCGACGTATCCCATCTGCGCCGCGTGGTGGTGTCCACTTTGGTCTGATATTTACTCCATCAGAAGCACTACCGCCTATACGCACAGAACCTAAAAGCGCAGTACCGGCAGGGTTAAATTTTGTAATTACAATATCATATCCTCCACCCGGCCCTAACACGGGCGTAGTAACTGGATAATTGCCGGATGAACTCCTGCCGGCTACCACAAGATTTCCCTGTGCATCAGTGATCATGCTATGCGGCTGCTCGTTCCCGCTACCTCCCAAATAGGTGGCATATAACCGGTTTGCCCCATTGGATGAAAATTTAAAAATGGCAATGTCATACCCTGGAAACAGATCTTCATTAGGACCTCCACCAAATGAAGTTTGAAAAGCGCCTGGCGAAACCGGGTAGCCGGGACCGAAAGAAATACCTCCCGCAAAAAAACTTCCATCGGGCCCTGGTGTAGCTGTATAACCCCAATTATCTACCGGGCTGCCGGTAAATGTGGTAAAAATAATAGAGGGATCAATCACCAAAGTAGCTTTGGGATCGTAATCTTTAATATCAAATGTGACTACATTATTATTTACCACATATTTACAGGCAACTTCCTGCTTAATTCCGGAACCAGCCTGGTAACTGTAAGGATACAATTCTTTTACTTCGCCAAGCGGGGTTTTAATAATCAATTCCTTATTTCGTACTGATACATCCGGCCCATCGTAATACATGGCAATAGAAGAAACATTGCCGCCAGGGTATACTATAAAATCGTATTTTAATTTGTTGCCTTCTGAATAATAATGGACATCTATATTAGGATATACATTTTTATAGGTTACTGACTGGTACACTTTGCAATCCCCTTTCCAGGCAGAGGGATCATTTCCTATAAAATAATTGTTGTGGGTAGGTAACATTTTATCAGGCACCTGCATAATCCGGTTTGAAGCATGCAGAAAACTGACCTTGTAGGCAAAGGAGTGTAAGATTATTTCCTTACCTGTATTTTCTTTTGATTGAGGGCCGTCGCCATGGGTACGTTCGCTGAGATTTTTCATGTCAGCGGGGTCGTGCATCAGCACCGTAAAACCTTTATTTTCCAGGAAAAATGAGCCGGATTTATAATCTCCCCTGTATTGTACGTTTTTATGCCATTGGCCTTTATTCTGCACAAATTCCATCTGGGCCCTGGCACTTTGCGGACCAAGAAACAATACAAATAAAATGAATATGGCTGGTGATATAAAGCCGAGGCGTTTCAATACAATCAATTTATACCAATTTACTGTTTATAAACGACAACAAGCTACCGATGGTTTGTTGATGAACAGGTTTAAAATAGCTTTAACGAATCAGCTAACTTATTTTACTCCACGCCGTTTTACCTTTGTGTTGTTTTAACCACGTTTTTACCGGCAAGTTTTCGGCCAATTCCAGGTCAGGATCTGTTTGCAACATACCTTCCACTTCTGCCCGCACTGCTTCAAGCATGGCTTTATCATGTACCAGGCTTGCCAATTTAAAATTCAGCACCCCACTTTGCCGTGTTCCTTCAATTTCGCCCGGTCCGCGTATTTCGAGATCTTTGTCAGCAATTTTAAATCCATCATTTGTTTCTACCATAATTTTCAACCGCTCCCTGGCATCAGTTGAAACTTTTTGCCCGGTAATAAGAATACAAAAACTTTGTTCAGCACCCCGGCCTACCCTGCCTCTCAACTGGTGTAACTGTGACAAGCCAAATTTCTCAGAGCTTTCAATTACCATCACGGAGGCATTCGGTACATTAACGCCCACTTCTATTACTGTAGTACTTACCATTATCTGGGTATCGTGAGATACAAACCTCTGCATATTTGTTTCCTTCACATCGGGAGGCTGCTTACCATGCACCATGCTTATCCAGTATGCCGGTTCGGGAAAAAATGACTTTACTTCTTCGTAACCCTTCATCAGGTTTTCAAAATCCAGTTTACTGCTTTCTTCTATTAAAGGATAGATAATGTATGCCTGCCTCCCCTTTGCGAGTTCCTGCTTTATGAAATCCATTACCTGCGGCCTTGCATATTCATTTCTATGAACCGTAGTGATTGGTTTTCTACCAGGCGGTAATTCGTCCATCACGCTGTAATCCAGGTCGCCATAGGCTGTCAGGGCCAGTGTTCTGGGTATGGGTGTCGCCGTCATTACCAACACATGCGGCGGTATCGTATTTTTTTTCCACAACATAGCGCGCTGGGCTACACCAAATTTGTGTTGCTCATCTACCACAGCAAATCCCAGATTTTTAAACACCACTTTCTCTTCGATTACTGCATGGGTGCCAATAAGAATATGAATAGTGCCTTCAGCACAATCCTGCAGAATTTTCCGTCGTTCTTTAGCTTTTACTGACCCGGTTAACAAACCTATTGTGACAGGCATTTCACCCAATAATTCGCGGATACTGTTATAATGTTGCTGGGCCAGGATTTCGGTAGGTGCCATTAATACATTCTGGAAGTTATTATCTGCGGCAATGAGCATACTCAACAACGCCACCATTGTTTTGCCGCTGCCTACATCACCCTGCAACAACCGGTTCATCTGCCTGCCGCTGCCCGTATCTTTTCTTATCTCTTTTAAAACCCGTTTTTGTGCACCTGTCAATTCAAAGGGAAGTTGATGAAGAAAGAAGCCGTTAAAAAGGTTACCAACCTTATCGAATACCAGACCTTTACTGAAGCGGTGCCGTTCAAGACGTGTAAGGTTGATGCGTACCTGTGCCCAGTAAAACTCTTCAAATTTCAGCCTTCTTACTGCCTGCTCATAATGTGGCATGGTTGCCGGAAAATGAATTTGCCTGTAGGCCTGTGCACGGCCTATTAACTTATATTTTACCAGGACTGATGCTGGAAGATTTTCAGGCAGGTCAGAATCAGTTATTTTTTTAAATATTTCAGCAGTAAATTTCCCAATAGCCTTGCCATTTATCCAACGTGATTTCAATTTTTCTGTAGTTGGATACACCGGCTCAAGATAATTTTTACCTGCAAACGCTGCCGGTAAAAATTATCTTGAGCCGGTGTATCCAACTACAGAAAAATTGAAATCACGTTGGA
>JBKJUT010000185.1:0-5782 GCA_046590515.1 Ferruginibacter sp. | reverse complement strand
GGAGGTGCGGCTCTTCCACTGAAATCCCCTGTGGCAGTGCCTTTTGAAATGATGGGGTCCAGTGAGTCTTCCACCGCAGGGAAAAGAAGTTTAAAATCCGGTGGACTAAAATAATTTCTGGCTGAAGTCATTTCAAAATCTTCATCAAAACCCGAGAGGTTTTGAGACATATATTGTAACAGGAGTGCTGATTTATAATTACTCCACTTTTCCGGGGTTAGGCCAAGCAACTTATATTCGAGAGGTAGCTGGCTCAAGGGACATCGTTCAATAAAACTATTGACTCCGGCAGTGTATGCATCACAGGCTGCCTTCAGCTCAGGCTCCTGTTCCATTGAACGCAGTGCGTTTTCTGCGCCATATACCATCCCCATCCTGCGAAACTCACGGTCATGATCAAGCGCAATTTCTCCTACTATTTCACTGGCCCTGCCTGCTGCCGCCATGATCTGCAGTTCCATCTGGAATAACCTGAACCTGGCATGCAGGTAACCCTGGATAAAATAAGCATCTTCATTATTTTTAGCAAAAATGTGCGGCACCAGTCTCTCATCAAAATATACTGAAGCTTTATCGTTCAGGCGTGGAAAGTGAAGGTCTGCATCAAAATCCTGGTTTATGGGTTCAGCATTTTGCCATACTCCATGTTGTGGCGATAACAGCCGTCCCAGCGGGGCAATGTTTGAATCAAGCAGCAGGCACAAAGTAACAGTGACCGCCAGGGTGAGTATCAATAAAAATATTCTCATAATGTAAGTTCTGGAAGCCGTAAATTAATACAAAAAAGCGGATACTGAATTTGAGAGATGCCGTGTGCCTTTCAATCAATACTGATTTGCTATTTTTGCAGCATGAATGAACCGCTGAGCCAGCACACCCGGAATATCCTGGGCCTTCAGTTACCCACAGATCCGCGATGGGTAAACCTGGCAGAGATCCAACTGGCAGATATACTTACAGACCATGCTTATTGTGAACAAAAGGCTGCCACCACCTGTATCACTCTTATCACTAAAAACAGTGAAAAGGAGCACCTGGTGGAGGCGCTCAGCCCGATCGTTACAGAAGAATGGGGCCACTTCCGCGCTGTACTGGCAGAATTAAAAAAAAGAAACCTTACCCTGGGCAGGCAGCGAAAAGACGTGTATGTAAATAAACTTATTGAATTCCAGGCAAAGGGAGGCAGCCCGGATGATCGTTTCCTGGACCAGATGTTATTGATGGCCTTAATAGAAGCGCGAAGTTGCGAAAGGTTTAAAAGATTAAGCGAAGGATTGGAAGATTCCTACATGCGCGACTTCTATCGTCGTTTCATGGAAAGCGAAGCAGGACATTACACCTTATTCATCACGCTGGCAGAACATTACATTAACAAAGAGACAGTAAGAAAACGATGGAAGGAATGGTTACATTATGAAAAACAATTGATGGATAGCCAGGAAGTAAGAGGTGACCGGATACATTAATTAACTGCTCAGGAAAGCGATCTCTTTATCAAAATGCAGGTAGTGGTGCTGCCTCATCAACGCATTGATTTTCTCCAGACTGGTTTGTTTGAATTTTTTGTGCTGTTCAGATCCAGGGTTAAAAGGCTTGTGATTCACGGCCGCATTTATTACTGCAATCTCCTTCATCAGTTCTATAGCCTTCGGATCAATACAGGTGCACACAAATTTCTCCCATACATAATTAGTCGCCGCATAATTAGGATGCACCATGTCCTCTGCATAAAAGCGGTAATCACGGAGATCATCCATAATAAGTTCATAGGCCGGGAAATAATACACCTCTTTCTCATTAACCACATTATGTACTGCCTGTATCAGAGCAGCTTTGCTACGGTTGTTCTCCACAAAGCCTTCGCGCAGATGGCGCACCGGGCTGATAGTAAATATGATTTTTAAACCGGGGTTAAATGAGGCTAGATTATTTAAAAGGGACTGAAACAATTCCGTGATCTCCCCGGTTGACAACAACCGCCGGCGGAATTTATCCGGAGGTATTTTATGGCAGTTGGCAACTACATCTCCATAACCATTCCTGGCAGAAGTGGCAGGATTTTTTTCATATACGAAAGCAGAACCCAAAGTAATAAGCAACCAGCCTGCCTGTTTTAAAAAATGATGTGCCTTTTGCTGAGAGGAATTTATTCGCAATAAAACTTCCTCTTTATCCATGCCTGAAAAGCGGGTGTGGTGGTGCCAGCTACTCCATAATTCATTATGGTAAAAAAGATCATCTTCCAGGTATGGCTCAGGATGAATATAACTTTGAAGAGATTGTACCAGGCTTACCGGGTTAAACAATATGACATTAGGATTGAGAAGTACCTCAAACTTGTTGCTCATTAATCTGTTTCCGATCTGCTCAGTGAAGCAGGAACCCGCCAGCAAAAGTTTCTGGTGATGTGCTATCCGGGATTCAAAACCCCGGGGATGAAATTCTGCGTGAAAATCCATGATATTATAAGGCTTAAGTCAGGCCGTTTAGATAAAGATTGTACTAGCGAGGGCACTGCATTTAATTAATGCTTCCTCATCCAGGCCGGTAATAAATCCATTTTTCTCAAAATGTGCGGTCATAAATTCTGTATCCATATTACCAACAAGGTCATTGCCAGCCATAGGGCACCCTCCTATTCCTTTGATTGCGCCATCAAATCTCCGGCAACCGGCTTCCAGGGCTGCATCAATTTTTGCTACCCGGCTTCCAGGTGCTGAATGTAAATGCACCCCGATCTCCGTACCCGGGAATGCCGGAATCAGCGCGGAAATGACAGACGAAATTTGTTCAGGCGATGCAATGCCTACTGTATCTGCCACAGAAATAACCGGTATATCCATTGACACCAGTTTTTCCACCCATTGCATAACAATTCCTTCAGTATAGGCGTCTCCATAAGGATTACCAAAACCCATAGAAATATATACTACCAGGGTTTTCCTGTTTTTCAAACAGAGTTCCTGGATCTCTCTTACCGTTTCCAGTGATGCTTCAATAGTGGAATTGGTATTACGTAACTGGAATGTCTCTGAAATGGAAAAAGGGAAACCAAGAACCCCTATTTCATTATACAGCACTGCATCCTGGGCTCCGCGGGTATTGGCCACTATGGCCAGCAGTTTTGAAGCACTCTTGCCTGTTTGGAGCGCTTTAACTACTTCTCCGGTATCTGCCATTTGCGGAATAGCCCTGGGAGAAACAAAGCTGCCAAAATCAATAGTATCAAAGCCTACGCCAAGCAAGGCATTGATATAACCTGACTTTGTTTGTATAGAGATGGGATGCGGCCAACCCTGCATGGCATCCCGTGGGCATTCCACAATTTTGATCCTTTCTTTCTTATTCATATTGAAAAACAAAGGTAAAGTTGTTTAGCAAAAATCAGGAATTATCCATTTTCCTTTTGCAGATTTTACTAATACTGCTTAATTCCCGTGAATCTTTTGCATGTGATGATCCCGAAATGTACTCAGTAATGAAACTATAGTATTATATACTTACACACCGCGAAGCAGAATGTTTATCAATTAGGAACAGCCTCAGAGGGTCCATACATTTGGTCTGTCATCAATTAATCAACTCAAAACTAAAAATCATGAAAAAGTTCACAACAAAATCGTTCTTACTTTTAATCACGGCTTGTATTTTTACGGTATCCTGTAAAAAAGAAGACAAACCAGCAGCAGATAACACAATATCACTGCTTCAGAACAAAAACTGGAAACTTACCGCGGCGTCAGAGAAATCCGTTTATGGAACCGTTAATGTATACAATGACTATTTAGAAGACTGTAACAGGGACGACCTATACATGTTCAAAACGGGAAATGTGTTTATGCTGGACGAAGGCCCTTCCAAATGCAATCCTGCAGATGACCAGACCCAAAGTGGCACATGGTCTTATACGGAAGGTACCAAAATACTCCACTTTACTTTAAATACTCCTTCCGATGATTTTGACCTGACTATCCTGAGTATTAATGAAACCACCTTTTCCGGTAAGTCAGTAGAAATAGATGCAGGAGTTACTTATACAACTACGTTTACGTTTGCAAAGCAATAAGCTGGTCACCTGGTTTTTATCCGTACCCATTTTAAGATTAGAGCCTGTTTAAAATCCTGGTTCCAATATAGAAGGCATTCAATCATGAAAAAAATATAAGAAGATGAAAAAATATACAAGACTTTTTTTGGGAACAATTTTATTTACCAGCACGATCTTCCATGCCACCGCACAGGACTCCATACGCGAAATGAAAAAAATCGGTTTCAGAACCACGCTGTTTACCACTGGTAAGATAAGCCGCGGTTTCATTCAGCATATTGGTGACAGCCTCGTAACCATATCACCAAAGGCTGTCCGATTCAATCCAGGTGTTATGGCCGAAACTGCAAATACATTTGCGGTACCATATCATACTATTAATAAAATGACAGTAGCACGTAAAGGCGGAACAGGCCGGGGTGCAATGATTGGAAGTATTTCAGGCATACTGGTGGGTGTAATAACCGGGTTTATTTCAGGGGATGATAAACTGGTTCCCCCTGAGGAGAACTTTCTTGGCTTGCCAAACATGTTTAAGTATACTGCAGGCGAGAAGGCGGTCTTCGGAGGTGCAGTGGGTTTCATCAGCGGGGGGATTATAGGAGGTATCATCGGCAGCATTTCAAAAAAATTCTTCATCAAGGGCAATAAAAAGAATTTTGATGACATGCATCAATTTGTGCTTGGCAAAACCTATAAGAAGATATTAGACAATCAATAAATCTATATTCTTTGCTTCATTACTTCATATAATATAATTCCTGTGGCTACCGACACATTTAAAGATTCAAATTCACCAGGCATGGGTATCTGGAATTCATCATCGCATATTTTTAATAATGCAGGGTAAATTCCGTGCTCCTCACCACCCATTATAACAGCACAGGGATCTTTAAGATTCATGTCATACACCTTACCGGTAGCTTTCATTTCACTGGCATATACTTTTATGCCATTGAGATGAAGATCATCCACAGTTTTGAGCAGGCTGTTCACCCGGCATACAGGAATTTGCTCTAATGCCCCGGCGGAGGTCAGTATGGCATCTTCATTAAGAGCCCCTACTCCTTTATCAGGAATGATGATCGCGTTTACACCAAAGGCAAATGCGCTACGTGCAATTCCCCCGATGTTACGTATATCCGTGATGCCGTCCAGGATCAAAAATAAAGGCACCTGCCCCTGTTCTACAATAAATGAAATTACCTGTTGCAGGTCCTGGTATTGAATACGGGATATCTGTGCCACACAACCTTCATGGTTGCTGATATTGAAGCCATTCAGTTTTTCAACCGGTACTTTATTAATGGGCACCAGGTGGGTGGTTGCCAGCTCGCGGATCTCATCTACCACAGGCCCGTGGATGGTAGACTGCAGGTAAATCCGCTCAAGCTGCTTCCCTTCTTTCATTGCCTGGATAACTGCTTCACGCCCTATAACCAGGGTGTTTTTTTTCGGGCGCTGGTGCTGATGTCTGAAATTTTTCACGAACATTTATTAAGTGTATAATACGCAAAGACCATAAGTATGCTTCACTTATGGTCTTTTGCAGACTCCGTTACCGGAGAAAAAGGTAATACTATTTTAAACCGAATACTTTTTTAACTTCTTTAACCGCATCCAGTTTTTCCCAGGTAAACAATTCTACCTTTTTCTTGATAGATTTCCCATCAGGTGAGAAGAAACTTTTTTCAACGATTTCATTTTTCCTTCCCATGTGGCCATACGCAGCGG
>JBKJUT010000249.1:0-16086 GCA_046590515.1 Ferruginibacter sp. | reverse complement strand
AGTGGAAAAGGTACGCAAAGCGAAAAGCTGATTACTAAATATGGGTTGAAGCACCTGAGTACAGGGGATTTGCTGCGCCATGAAATTGCGCGCCAGACTCCACTCGGCCAGGAAGCTAAAAGTTTCATGGATAAAGGCCAGTTGGTGCCCGATGAAGTGGTGGTAGGAATGATAAGTTCCGCCTTGGATGAAAACTCACAGGCCCGCGGATTTTTATTTGATGGTTTCCCCCGTACTGCTAACCAGGCGGAAGCCCTTGATAAATTACTTGATTTAAAAAAGTCGCCTATAGCCGTGATGCTGGCGTTGGATGTGAGTGGGGAAGAACTGGTAAAACGCCTGCTCATCCGCGGCGAAACCAGTGGCCGCACCGATGATAATAATGAGCAGGTAATACGCGCCCGTATTAAAGAATACCATGCCAAGACTGCTGCAGTGGCTGACCATTATCATAAATCCGGCAAGGTAGTGATGGTTAAAGGTGAAGGAAGCATCAATGATATTTTCAGTGCCTTATGCCACGAAATAGACAGTCGTCAATAACTATAACTACCAGCCATGAACCTGGAAGACAAAATTTTGTTGCTGAAAGATGATATTCACTTCCTGTGTACCCAGGTAGCCGAAAATCAAAAATCCAATTGGGGAAAAATGAATGCCTGGCAGATGCTGGAACATGTGGCACTCTTCTTCCAGCTTTCCAGTGGTAAAATCTCTTACGATATTGTTACGCCAGAGGCGGATCTTCCTAAGTACCGGTCCTTTTTACTCAGCGATAAACCTTTCCGTGAAAATACATTGGCACCTGAGGGCATTATCCCGTTGGAGCCGTTACCTGTAACCCAACCTACTTTTGCCGAAGCCATCAGGCAACTGGATGCAGATGCTTTTGGATTTTTTTCTTTCTTTCATACATTCCAGGGTACAACCAATCACCCGGTATTCGGGCCACTAAATTTCGAAGATTGGGTAGCGTTGCATAGCAAGCATTTGACGCACCACCGCCGCCAGTTTGAAAGCCGAAATGAGTTGAGGGTTTAGGGTTGTGTTTGTTTAGTTTAGTCAATTCGCTGTCCTGGATCGTTATTAAAATTGATGATAAAAGATATACTTCTGAATTCCCTATGCACCAAAGCTCCACAAAGCTGAAACCGGCAACTTGATGGAAACTACCGAACCCACTTAGGTAAAACAGATCATGAATTAAAAGCGATGATACCAGGTATACATCTGAGTTCCCTATGCACTAAAGTTCCACAAAGCTGAATCCGGCAATATCCTGGATATTATTGCCGGGCTCTTTTTTTGTGTCTTTTTTTGGAGAGGCAAAAAAGAAAAGATAAAAAATAATACCTCGATTTAATACGCCACTATCCAAAGCCGAAATGAGTTGAGGGTTTAGGGTTGTGTTTGTTAAGTTTAGTCAATTCGCTGTCCTGGATCGTTATTAAAATTGATGATAAAAGATATACTTCTGAGTTCCCTATGCACTAAAGTTCCACAAAGTTGCATCCGGCAATATCCTGGATATTATTGCCGGGGCCTTTTTTTGTTTCTTTTTTGTGCAAACAAAAAAGAAAAGATAATAAATACTTAACTATCTATTGTTTCGTGAGCTACGAACCAAGGCTGCGACAGCGGAAACCCAGGTTATTTACATTCTCCCTTTGTAGTTTTAGTGATCCCGGCACACCGGGCCATGCACGGGTTACCATAAGTTTTGCCATCGCAGCCGCACACCGGGTCATATTGCATAGTACAGGCACAATCAGCAATGGGCTTACCTGCACAATCACTTGTTTGCACTGTTTTGCAACCTGCCAGGCAAAAGCCGCTAAGTAATACCGAAAAAAATATATTTTTCATCATGTATGATTTTGGATGATAAGAAAAGGTAACAATTGTGCTTCAATTATTCTGCATCTCTTTCTTTCTTAGATTTGTATTTCAACCAGGAGAATGAAAAAATTAGGAAGCTATATTACCGGTAAATGGATCGAAGGCGATGGCTCCGGGCAGGAATTATATAATGCCATCACCGGGGAGGCAATTGTGACGGCGAGTACCCAGGGGCTGGATTTTGAAAAGATGTTACAATATGCCCGTGAAAAGGGAAACACTGCCTTACGCAATATGACCTTCCAGGAAAGAGGAAGAATGTTGAAGGCCCTCGCCCTGCACCTTACTGCCTGCAAAGAAAAGTTTTATGCCGTAAGTGCACTCACCGGCGCTACCCGGGTTGATAGCTGGATTGATATAGAAGGAGGTATCGGTAATCTTTTTTCTAATGCATCTTTACGCCGCAAACTGCCAGATGCCACCTTTACACTTGATGGTGATCCTATCGCCTTGAGTAAAGGAAATACTTTCATGGGTCACCATATCCTGGTGCCTAAGGAAGGGGTGGCTATACATATTAATGCGTATAATTTTCCGGTGTGGGGGATGCTCGAAAAAATTGCCGTTAACCTCATGGCAGGTGTTCCCGCAGTGGTAAAACCTGCTACGGTCACTTCTTTCCTCACGGAAGCGGTAGTACGCGAGATAATCGCTTCAGGTATTCTGCCGGAAGGTGCCCTGCAACTGGTATGCGGCAGCGCCGGCAACCTGCTGAATTTTGTGCAGTCGCAGGACGTGGTCACTTTTACCGGCTCCGCCTCTACCGGCTTGCAGTTAAAAGCTCACCCGGCTATATTAGCGGAAAGTGTGCCTTTCAACATGGAAGCTGATTCGCTTAATTGTATTGTATTGGGCACGGATGTAGAACCAGGGCAACCGGAGTGGGATATATTCATTAAGGAAGTGAGAAAGGAAATGACAGTAAAGGCCGGGCAGAAGTGTACCGCCATCCGCCGCATATTTGTCCCGGAAAACAAAATAGAAACTGTCTGGAAAAACCTGGTTACGGAACTGGATAAGACAATGATAGGTAACCCCGCAAATGAGAAAGTACGGATGGGTTCTATGGCAGGTCTGCAGCAGCGGGAAGAAGTCAGGTCACAGGTGCAGAAGCTGTTGGCTACATCCCAGCTTTTATATGGTTCGCTGGATAGTGTTCAGGTAGTGGATGCCGATCCCGATAAAGGTGCCTTCATTAGTCCGATGCTCTTGTTAAACACTACCCCGCATACTTCGGAGGAACCTCATAATGTAGAAGCATTCGGACCGGTTTCTACCATAATGCCGTATCAGAAAATTGAAGATGCAATAGCCTTGAGTAAGAAAGGTAAAGGAAGCCTGGTATCAACTATTGTGACTGCCAGCAGGCAGATCGCCACCCGGTACGTAGTAAATGCGGCCACTCATCATGGGCGTATACTGGTATTGGATAGTGCCTGTGCTAAAGAAAGTACCGGTCATGGTTCACCATTGCCATCACTGGTGCATGGGGGTCCCGGGCGTGCAGGGGGAGGAGAAGAAATGGGCGGGCTGCGCGGGATAAAACATTACCTGCAACGTACCGCCATACAGGGATCGCCCACCATGCTTACTGCAATAAGCCAGGTTTATATGCCACATGCCGAAGGAATAAAAACGGCTACCCATCCTTTCAAAAAATATTTTGAAGAATTGCTGATAGGCGAGCAGATCGTCACCGAAAAAAGATTAATTACTTCTGAAGATATTGACAGGTTTGCGGAATTGAGCGGCGATCATTTTTATGCCCATCTTACTTCCACAGCGTTTGCCGGTACCATGTTCGATCAGCAGGTTGCCCATGGTTATTTTATCATGAGTGCTGCAGCGGGATTGTTTGTGGACAGTTATGACAAGAACCCGGTTTTACTGAATTATGGTATTGATGAACTCCGGTTTACCAAACCTGTGTATCCAGGTACTTCCATCTATATCCGTTTTACCTGCAAGGAGAAGATCGGGCAGGAACAAAAAGAATCAGCACCGGATATGGAGTATATAAAAGGAATGGAGATACCTAAAGGAATAGTGAAATGGTATGTTGAAATATGTAATGACCAGGATGAGATTACCGGGGTCGGCACCATATTAACCATGGTAGAAATGAAGCATACAATTAAATAATTTTTTATGATAACCCAGATAGAACAAGGCTCTGTGCAAACGGAAACGCATAACGGCATAACTACCATTAGTTTCTTCCACCCACAAAGCAATTCATTGCCAGGGCGTATCCTCTCAGAGTTAGCGCATGAAATTCATTTTGCCGGCACCCATGCCGAAACAAAAGTGGTGATCTTAAAGAGTGAGGGAGATAAGACTTTTTGTGCGGGTGCCAGTTTTGCTGAACTAACTTCTATTAAAACGGAGATTGAAGGACTGCAGTTTTTTAATGGCTTTGCCAATGTAATTAATGCCATGCGGAAGTGTCCGAAGTTGATCATTGCACGCATCCAGGGTAAATGTGTCGGGGGTGGGGTTGGTCTTGCCGCTGCAGCAGATTATGCTATTGCCACCAGCCAGGCAGATATAAAATTAAGTGAACTTGCTGTGGGCATTGGTCCCTTTGTAGTAGGGCCTGCGGTAGAAAGAAAAATTGGTAAATCTGCTTTCAGCGCGCTTGCGATTGATGCTACCGGTTGGCGAAATAGTGAGTGGGCAAAGAAAAAAGGATTATTTGCAGAAGTACACGAGAGCATTGCTAATATGGATGAAGGAGTGAACCGGCTGGCACATACACTTGCACATTCCAGTCCTGAAGCCATGGCTGAAATAAAAAAGATATTATGGGAAGGGTATGATCACTGGGACAAACTGCTTAAAGAAAGAGCTGCTATAAGCGGGCGGCTGGTGTTGAGCAGTTTCACTAAAAATGCCATCTCCGCGTTCTCAACTAAGTAGCAGCAAAAAAAATCCCTCCAGGTTCTGAAGGGATATATTCACTTTTTACTTAAACTCATCTGCTGATTCGTATGCCTTATATATGTCGAGTGATTATGAGAAGTCGTAAATCCTGTGTGCAGGCGCAAATAGGTGTGTAAAGGCAACCTTCACTTTTTCTTTCCAGGAAACATTATTTACGGATTGTTTTGTTTCAAAATACTCAGCCTGCATAATTTTCATCTTCACCAAAACCAAACGGCTGGCTGTACTTTTGGAATAATTGCTCATGGTAAGAAAAGCCTCACCGTCATCCTCTACAATGGTTGCTCTTCCACTGAGTTGTAAGCGGCATTCTGTCCCTTTTTTATAATAATCAAGGTAGGCATAAAACGATCTGTCAATATTTTGGGCATATTCGCCATTGCAGGAAGTGAAGAACCAGATCGTGCCATCATCTTCTACTTTTAATGTCTGAATTATGTTGTTAGGTAATTGTAATTCAGAATTGATTTCTGATTTAAAGAGGGCAATTCTGATGTCTTTTATCTTTTCTTTCAGGAAGGCAAGATTTTCGTCGTGGTAGCGGTATTGCATGGTGTAGCGTTTTATTCTTGTTAGAGTTGTACTGTAAAATTCAAAGCATGTACCAATTTATTTACTCTGCCTTTTTTGATAATCTTATCAGTTTTTGTAGAAGTAATTCCTCATGGTGAGTACCCTTTCATCAAGCCCTGGTCTAAAACCACTATTCCTGTTGACTTTCCAAGGGCAGGCACAAAAGTTTCTATAGATACGATAAGTTTAAAAAAACAGATTTGCATACAGAAGCCTCTTCTTTATTAATCTGAAGGCGGAGGTGGTATCGGCGAACGGTAAGGGCCGGGCAGGAAATACATCCCTCTGGCGGAGAAATAATAAATGGATAATATGGCACAACCAAACGTTGTAGTGAAAATCAGCAAAACCAAGATCAGTAAGATCATTAATGATCCTGCAAAAACAGCCAGGGCTGTAAACCTGGTATATGTAAATGATGCAGTACCTGGTATTTTAAGAAAGAAGAGTGGAAAATCCTTTTCTTATTATGTCAGCGATAAAAAATTAGTAGACAAGGAGGAACTTGCCCGTATCAGGAAACTGGTATTGCCTCCCGCCTGGGAGAATGTGTGGATCTGTGCCCTTCACAACGGTCATTTACAGGCCACAGGCCAGGATGCACGTAAACGAAAACAATACCGCTACCACCCCAGTTGGAATGAATTGCGCAACCATACAAAGTTTTACCGGATGCTCCAGTTTGGCAAAGCATTGCCTGCCATCAGGTTGAGACTGGAAAAAGACCTGGCACTTCCCGGGCTTCCATTACATAAGATTTTAGCCACAGTAGTAAGCCTGATGGAAAGAACCAATATACGGATAGGCAATAACGTATATGAAAAACTATACGGCTCTTTTGGACTGACTACGCTCAAAGACCAGCACGTACAGGTCACAGGCACCAGCCTCAAATTTACTTTCAAAGGTAAAAAGGGAGTGCACCATTCTATCAGTATACGAAATAAAAAGCTGGCTAACATCGTCCAGCGTTCTAAGGATATCCCAGGTAAAGAGTTGTTCCAGTATTATAATAATGATGGAGAAAGACATTCCATTGATTCGGGAATGGTAAATGAATATATAAAGGAGATAAGCGGGGCGGATTTTACAGCCAAGGATTTCCGTACGTGGGCTGGCACAGTTAATGCATTCTTAGCCTTCAGGGAAATGGGCGCAGCAGAAAATGCCACGCACCTGAAAAAGAACATTGTGGATGCCCTCGATAAGGTGGCTGAACAGTTGGGAAATACACGAACAGTTTGTAAGAAATATTATGTGCACCCACTTATAATTTCCCTGTATGAAAGTAACGCCATACAAAAATACTTTAAGCAACTGGATGAAATCATGGAAGAGGACAATCACGCAGACCTCACCCAGGACGAGAAAGTTATCATGAAAATTTTAGAGAGTCATTAGATCACATCGAATAGAAATCAATGGAATCAATTCAAATGCAGATTGAGTATGCGGGCGCACCTGTTCTGGTAAGTATTTTTCCGGAAGATCATTTTTTAGGAACACTTTATCCTGTTGATCTGGACGGGCAGTATGCATTTACTATTCATAATACTGAAGAAGATGAATGGTCAGTCTTGCGGGAGCCAAACGGTAATACGCCTGAAATTGATCCTGATATGTGGCGTGCGATATTAAAAAACCTGCACGTTCAATTAAAATACGCTGCTTAAATTATTTTGTTATGCGACCATTATGGACAGGAGCAATCGGCTTTGGCCTGGTAAACATTCCCGTTAAATTATACAGTGCCACTGAATCCAGTAACCTGGACCTTGATATGCTTGATAAAAAAGATCACAGTCATATAAAATACCAGCGGATAAATGAAAAGACCGGTAAGGAAGTGAAGTGGGAAAACATTGTAAAAGGATATATGGTTGGCAGCAAATACGTGGTCCTGGATGAAAAAGATTTTGAAAAGGCCAATGCCATAAAAAGTAAACTCATAGAAATTAATGAATTTGTAGATGCCGGGGAGATAAATACAGTGTATTACGAAACTCCATATTATCTCGCGCCGGACAAATCAGGGGTCAGGCCTTATGCCTTATTACGGGAAGCGCTGAAGAAATCAAATAAAGCAGGTGTAGCCACATTTGTCATGCGTAATAAAGAAACCCTGGCAATAATCCGCGCGCAGGATGATGTAATCATTCTCAACCGGATCCGATTCGCAGAAGAGATCAGGGATACGAAGGAGTTAAATCTCCCGAAAAAGGAAGATGTGAAGCCTGCTGAAATGAAAATGGCTATCGCCCTGGTAGATCAACTCACGGGTAAATTTGATATTGAAAAATATAAAGACACTTACACTGCCGAATTACTAAAGCTTATACAGGCAAAGGCAAAAGGAATAAAACCTAAGGTAACCCAGTTAAAAGTGGTACACAGTACATCCACTGATCTCATGGACCAATTAAAGGCAAGTCTATCTACTAAAAGAAAAAAGGCCAGCTAATGAGTTTGGTAAAATATAAACAAAAAAGAAATTTTAAGGAATCACCTGAACCTACTGCAGGCAAAAGCTCTGAGGCTGGCAAACTTTCTTTCGTAGTGCAGCGTCACAAGGCTTCCCGGCTGCATTATGATTTCCGGCTGGAGCTTGATGGTGTGTTGAAAAGTTGGGCTGTACCCAAAGGCCCTTCCTTAAACCCGGGTGATAAGCGGCTGGCAATGATGGTGGAGGATCACCCTTACGATTATAAAGATTTTGCCGGGGTTATTCCATCAGGTTATGGAGCCGGTATTGTAGAGATCTGGGATAAGGGTTCTTATTCAGCTATAGACGCATCCTCACATACTGACAGTATTAAAAAATTAAAATCAGGGCTGCGTGCAGGTAACCTAAAGTTCGTGTTGAAAGGAAAAAAATTAAAGGGAGAATTTGCGCTCGTTAAATTAAAAAGTAAGGAAGAGAACAGTTGGTTGTTGATCAAACATCGTGATGAATATGCGGTTGATGAATATGATAGTGAAAAGGAGACGCCTAAGAACTCACCTATCAATAAATGGCTGTCGGAAAATAAATCTCCCAGATCCAAACCTGCATCAAAAAAAGCTGGTGTTGCAGCACCGGTAAAAAAAAAGTCCCGGCCCAAAGCAGGAAATTAAGTCAATTCACCTCACCCATGCTGGCAAAAGAATCTGCTTCTGCCTTTGATGATGAAGATTGGATATTTGAAATAAAATGGGATGGTTTCCGAGCTATAGCTGAAATCAGCCATAAGCGTGTAGAGCTTTATTCGCGAAACGGCAACAGTTTTGTACATGCCTATCCCGGCATTGTGGAAGCACTCGGAAAATTAAAAAAAAGTGCAGTTTTAGATGGGGAGATTGTGGTACTCAATGAAGACGGGATGCCTGATTTCCAGAAACTGCAACACTACGAAGACAATACCCACCTACCCCTGGTTTATTATGTTTTTGACCTGTTAACGCTGGAAGCACGCAACCTTGAAAAACTCCCACTGCTGGAAAGAAAGCAGCTACTTATGAAGCTCGTAGGGAAAAACCCGGTCATCCGTTTTTCGGATCATGTAACCGGTACAGGAAAAGATTTTTTCGTAATTTCCACTGAGCGTAACCTGGAAGGGATCATGGCCAAAAAAGCGGACAGCGAATATTATCCTGGCCGTCGTACGAATGAATGGCTTAAAATCAAAAATCATAAAACAGCCGATGTAATCATTGCCGGTTATACCGCACCCGGTGGTTCCCGTAATTACTTTGGGTCGTTGGTACTTGGCATATATAAGGGAAAAATATTAAAGTATGTGGGCAATGCCGGAACAGGTTACGATGAAAAGAAGCTTAAAGAGATTTTTGATTTACTTCAACCTTTAAAACAGGAATTAAATCCATTTAAAGAAAAAATAAAACTGCCTGCAGTAACATGGGTGAAGCCGCAGATCGTATGTGAAGTAAAATTTACGGAGTGGACGAGAGATGAAAAACTCAGGCACCCTGTATTTCTTCGTATCCGGGAAGATAAAAAAACAATTGATGCAGCTATGAAAGACGCAAAACCTGTAAAAAAGCAAATCAAAACTTCAAACAAAATTTCAAACAAAAAAGAAAAAAGGAGTGTAGAGAGGTTAGAGCCGGCACGTGCCTCAACCGGCAGGACGGCGCTTAAAAAGAATGATGAGAAAGAGTTGATATTTACTTTTGGAAAAATTAAAGTACCGGTAAGTCATCCTGGTAAAATGTATTTTCCTGAAGACAAAATAACTAAAGGAATGGTAGTGGAATATTATCAATCCATTGCTGAATATATTTTGCCTTATATAAAAAACCGACCGCAATCATTAAAGAGAAATCCCGGTGGTATTCATGCGAACGGATTCTTTCATAAGGATGCGGGAGAGGCCGCGCCTTCTTTTGTAAAAAGTTTCCCGGTACATTCAGAATCGTCCGGCAAGGTGATAGATTATATTATCTGTAACGACAATGCAACATTGGCTTACCTGAATAATCTCGGCTGTATTGAACTGAATCCCTGGCACTCTGTAACTGCCAAACCCGATAAGCCGGATTATTTAATAATTGATATTGACCCATCCGATAAAAATACATTTGACCACGTTATAGTTGCTGCCAATGCGTATAAAAAATTACTGGATAAGTGTGGTGCAAAAAGTTATTGTAAAACATCCGGTGCGAGTGGGTTACACATATTCGTTCCTATGGGGAAAAAATATACTTACGAACAGGTAAAAGATTTTGCTCATGTGCTGTCGATGATGGTATATGAATCCCTGCCGGAATTTACCACGCTTGAACGGAACCTGAAGAAGCGTGGAGATTCACATATTTACCTGGATTACCTGCAAAACAGGCAGGGTCAAACTATTGCTTCTGTATACAGTTTGCGTCCACGTGTAGGCGCCACCGTTTCAATGCCACTGCAATGGAAAGAGGTAAAAAAAGGATTGACCCCAGCCACGTTTACTATTAAAAATGCCCTTGCCCGTATTAAAAAAACCGGTGATATATTTTCAGGGGTTTTAGGCCCGGCTACAGATATAAAAAAGTGCCTGGAACTGCTTGGGAAATAATTAAAAATATCCTTGGGGAATTTATTCTACATTCGTTATAAATCAATGCTTTAGAAGGCACTGCCGGTGGGCTCTTTAAAAGGGCATAATACTTTCTATTATCAGGATACGGGGCATTGAAAAATTACAACTTCATGCTGCATAATCCCAATAAAGGAAGGTTTTAAATGACAACAAAGAGGTTCTTACATAAGGCAGGCCGGATGGTTCTCTATATTATAGGGGTCATTGTTTTGTTGGTATGCGTAGCAATCTTCTTTACTTCTATACCTTTTGGAAAGCGTATTGTTAAGAACCAGGTACAGAGCTACCTGTCAGATAAACTTAAAACCAAAGTCGTAATCGGTGCAGTTGATTACAGGATACCTTCCTGGGTCGAAATCAAAAATGTATATATCGAAGACCAACGTAGTGACACCTTACTTTATGGTGAACAACTTACTGCTGATGTAGATATGTTCAAATTATTGCGGGGCAATACAGATATTAAGAAATTACTTTTCAAAAATATCTTTATTAATATTTCTAGAAAAGAACCTGATACTGCTTTCAATTTTCAGTTTGTAATCAATGCATTCACAGGAAACAAACCTACCAACATTGTCAATCCGGATACCGCTGCTTTAAAACTCACTTTAGACAGGCTGGTTTTTGATAACGTAGGCCTTCGTTTTAAAGATGAGCTTGGTGGAAACAGTTTCGTTACCCGTATCAAAAACCTGGATGCTACGCTTAATAAATTTCAACCGGACCGTTTACAATTCGGCATCAATAAATTCTATGCAGACAGCGTTAGTTTTTTCATGAACGCTACCCGGGCACCCCTGGTTGATTCTTCAAAAAAACAATTCCGGGATTCCATCAACGCAGAAGGGTATGATCTCTTTATTACCTCCGGTTCTTTTCAACTGAGGGAGGTTAATGTAACCGTAGACAATAAGTATAACGGAATGTTTTATTCCAACCATGTGCAACACCTGGGCCTGACGAATGCCGTGTTTGACATGCACCGTTCTTTTACTTCTGCTGATTCATTATTGCTTGACAGTTCTTCTGTACGTTTTACAGCTCCTAAAAAAACAGTACGCACAGATTCATCTTCGGCTACACCCTGGGTAGTAAAAGTTAACCAGCTATCTCTTTTAAATAACGAGATACAGTATGATGACCTTAACTTACCCGCTGCCGGAGGGTTTGATCCAAACCATCTTAATTCGAAAGGGGTAAGAGCCAATATCCGTTCATTTACTTATTCGCCAGATAGTACAGCCGCCTTGGTTGATCAACTGGCGTTTAAAGATATGGGCGGGTTTCAATTAGATTCCGGTCACGCCAGGATTTTATTGACTGATACGGTTTTGTCAGTGCAGGAACTGTATGTAAGAACCCCGAACTCCCTGATACAACGTTCGGTGGAAATACGTTACGATAGTATTGCCGGGATGACACGCTATCCGCAAAACAGTACCGTAGCTGCAAACTTAAACAACAGCATCCTGGCATTCAATGACCTCTACCTGTTAATGCCTTCTCTTAAAAAAACTTTTCCTCCTGCCCAATTTGCCAACCTCAATGTAAAACTTAACACAGAATTACGCGGCAGTCTAAAACAGGTATACCTTCCCTACCTGCAATTATCCGGTCTCAACGGAAGTACTGTAAGTGCACGCGGACATTTGTATAACCTTACTGATGCCGCTCGTTTTTCTTACGATCTTGAAATTCTGGATGCCCGGATTAAAAAAACTGATCTGCTTAAATTTATTCCACCCGAAAATCATATAGCCTTCCGCGACCTGCCGGCAGATGTCTCATTCAGTGGCCACATCATCGGCGATAAAAACCGGTTAACCGGAAATGTAAATGCCAGGGGAGGCGAGTTGGCTTTCCAGGGAAAGATCAACATAAACAATATTTCTGATCCCCTCCGCCTGCAATACGATCTTGACCTTACGAGTGCCACTGTCAGCCGTAATTTTATAATGGGCTTCATTCCACCCGGTTCCCTGCCACCTAACATTCATTTGCCTGAAAGGGTTCAGGCGGCCGGCCTTATTAAAGGTGACCGGAATAATGTGGTTATGAACGCCAGGCTAAAAACAAGTTATGGGGCTGCAACGGTAAAAGGATACATTAAAAACCTGAAGAATCCTAAGCAATCAGTCTATGATCTCTTTATCACTACAAATGCATTTGACCTGGGCAGACTGCTTGGAGATACTTCGCTTGGTATTGCCACAATGAAAGTGAAAACAAAAGGAACCGGCTTTGATTATACTACCATGCGCTCAGACCTCCAGGCAGACATCAGCCAGATAGTATACAACCGGTACAATTATACAAATGCAGTGGTTGATGCCAGGTTTAATAACGGGCTTATAAGTGCGGAGGGAAATATTAATGATGAAAACCTGGCCGGGCGGGTAACAGGGGATATCAATGTGCGCGGAACTTACCCGCTTATAAACGCTTTCCTGCGGATAGACACTGCACGCCTGCAGGCTTTGCATCTATATGACAGTGTGTTAAATCTTTCCACAACGGCCAATATCCGTTCCACCAACTTACAGCCCCGAAGCCTGGATGGCTCGGTCTTGCTTGATTCAATAAAACTACAGGTAGGTAAACATTTTTATTCCCTCGATACAGTGGCACTGGTAGCCACATCTGCAAATGGTATAGATGATATCCGCCTGCGGAGTGAATTAGCTAACCTGCATGTAGCGGGAGGATTTGATTACGATAAAATCGGTAATGTATTATTGCAATATGTAGACCGGTATTATAATATTATACCTCACACACCAGCCACTGCAATAAGCGACCAGCAACTTAGCTGGGAGGGAGAAATATTAAACCACCCATTGGTTAAAGAGCTGGTGCCAGGCTTACAGGCGTTGGAACCTATTACCTTCAATGGCAGCTTTGCTTCATCGCGGGGAGACAGCGCGCTTAGTTTTAAAGCTGCTGTTCCATACCTGGCATACCAGGGAAACAATGTCCGTAATGGAAATATTGATATCAATTCGCGTAACGAAAAAATCAACTACGCGGTAACGTTTGATACCCTGCATTATATTAAGAACACATTTTACGGCACCAGTTTAACCGGCAGCGCGGCCCACGACAGCCTGGATATTAAAGCCACTACCCAGGATAACCGCCGTCGTGATTGGTTTGGGATGCATGCCAGCGTATTTGTAAATGACCAGGATTATTATTTCCGCTTAAAAGACCAGTTGTTGCTGAATTATGAGTCCTGGAGTGTAGCCCCTGATAATTTTATTTTATATTCTCCTAAAGGCATCCAGGTAAATAATTTCACTATCAGGAGTGATACAGCAAGCATTGTGATCAACAGCCGGCAACAGGTATTGAACAGTCCTATTGACATAGCAATTGATAACTTTAATCTGAAGAGCATAAGCTCACTGGTTAGTACAGATACTTTGTTTACCTCGGGAATTATGGATGCCAGGCTAACAGTTAGTGACCTCGACAAAAAACTCCCTGGTTTTACAGGTAATGCACAGGTAACTGACCTGCACGTTATGAACCAGCCTTTAGGCAATGCAAGTTTCACCGCACAGAAACAATCTGATAATAATATTGCGGCTACTCTCGACCTGGCAGGATACGGAAATGATATACATGCCTCGGGTAACTATTACCTGAACAGTAGTAAAGATGAATTTGATGCTACAATGGACATTCGCCGGTTAAATTTTAAAACAGTAGAAGGATTTTCGGCGGGCACACTTAAAGATGCTTCAGGCAATATTCATGGCAACCTGGTGTTGAACGGGAAATTCGCTGACCCGCATTGGAATGGTACGCTGAACTTTGATACCACCCGGTTTTCATTAACCCAATTTAATACGCCGTATAAGATAAATAATCAGAAGATCACACTTGCTTACCCTGAAATGATTTTCCGGGACTTTACAGTGCTGGATTCTATGAATAATAAAATGGATGTGAATGGAACCATTACCAGCCGCAGTCTTGGAAAGTATGATCTTAACCTGGATATTAATGCAGTAAACTTTATAGTGATTGATGCGCCGCGTGCCATAGACAATCAATACTTCGGTTATGCATCAGTGAATGCTTTTGTATTGATAACCGGTACATCGGAAGTTCCGGAAATAGAGGGGGATATATTTATCAATGATGAGAGCGACTTAACGATTGTGTTGCCTGAAACAAGTTACAATGCAGATGATGCAAAAACAGTTGTCCGTTTCATTGACCGTGATACATTCAACCTCCAGCAACCTTACCAGTTGTTCGAAGAAGAAAACACTACCGGTGTAAATTTCGCACGGTTTTTAAATTATAACCTTGGCATAGGTATAAACAAGAATGCTAAATTAACAATTATTGTAGACCCGGTATCGGGAGATGAAATCATGGTGCAGGGCGATGCCCAGTTAACGGCTGGTGTAGATCCCGGTGGCCACCTGATCTTTGCAGGTAATTACAACCTTGATAAAGGTTATTATGTATTGAATTACCAGTTCCTGCAGCGGCGTTTTAACTTAATGCAGGGAAGTACTATTGCTTTCTCCGGGGAGCCGATGAAAGCCCGGATTGATATTACCGCTGAATATATTGCCAACACTTCTGCCCGTGATCTGCTTACAAATGAAGTAGGCAGCGTAGACAGAACCCTGGCTAATTCCTTTAACCAGAAATTTCCTTTCAGAGTAATACTAAACCTCACGGGTATACTAAGTAAGCCTACTATAAAATTCGATATCCAGCTACCGGATGAAAATACTCCTATCAGCAGTGAACTGCGCACCACTATAGAAAATAAATTATTGCAACTGCGGGGAGATGAAGCGGCCATCAACAAACAGGTGTTTTCCCTGCTGTTGTTAAACCGGTTCGTGGGTGAACAAAGCAGTGACTTTTTCAAAGGTAATGGCAATGGGTTCAGTGACCTGGCTCGGCAAAGTGTCAGCCAGTTCCTGTCAGGTGCACTAAATGAGATTGCCGGCAATATTTTCAAAGGGATAGATATTGACCTTAATTTGAATTCCTACCAGGATTACCGGTATGGAGGCAGCCAGCAGCGAACTGACCTGAATGTGGCTTTAAGCAAAAGCTTTCTCGATGACCGTTTAATTGTGAGTGTAGGAACTAATATCGGGATTGAAGGCCAGGACCCTGCGGTTAAAACCGGGAAATCAAACAACAATTTTATGCCTAATGTATCTGTTTCATATAAGCTGACAAAGGATGGTAAATACATGATAAGAGGATACCGCCGTAACCAGTTTGAAGTGGTGCTGGATGGTTACGTAGTACAGACAGGATTAGGCTTTGTGATTACCATGGAATACGACAAGTTTAGGGAATTGTTTAGCAGAAAAAAATAACAAATGAACCGTTCAAATATATACCTGGTTTTTGTATTGATGTTGCTGGCAGCTTCATGCAGTGTAAGAAGGCATTTGCCTCCTGGCGAAAGATTGTATAAGGGCAGCAGTATCACAGTTCAAAGGCATCCTGAAACCAAAACTTCATCAAAAACCCTTAATGCTAATCTTAAACTGGCTGTGAAGCCGAGGGCAAATAAATTTTTGCTGGGCCACCCCTGGAA
>JBKJUT010000123.1:0-3405 GCA_046590515.1 Ferruginibacter sp. | reverse complement strand
GTATGTATCTCTTTTAAACTCCTCCAGCAATTCCTGTTTATTGTAACCGTGAAAAGAATCCACGATTTCATCGGCAAAACGCACCAGGCCATAGATATTGTAAATGGGTTGCTGCAGGTCTTTATGCAAAAGCCGGATGGCGGTGCTGAAAGAGGTGCTGTATAACCGGGTGGTCATCCGGCTGCATTGCTTTCCCAGGTCATGAAATAATGTGATCATATCCTTTATTTATATTCTTTCAAAATTTCTCCCGCTACCACTTCTCCGCTGATCAGTGAAGGAGGTACACCAGGACCGGGAACTGTCAACTGCCCGGTAAAAAATAAATTTTCCACCTTTTTACTTTTTAGAGATGGCTTTAAAACTGCAGTTTGCATCAGGGTGTTGGCTAATCCATAAGCATTGCCTTTATATGCATTGTAATCATGTACGAAATCAGATACTGCATAAGATCTTTTAAAAATAATATTGTCCTTTATAGTGCAATCCAGATGCTTTTCAAATCTCATTAATATTTTCTCAAAAAAAATCCCGCGCAATTCTTCTGTATCTCCTTGCAAACCAGCTGCTACCGGTACCAGGAAGAAAAGATTTTCGCCTCCCGGTGGTGCTACGCTTTCATCAGAAACAGAAGGTGCACACACATAAAAAAGCGGATCGGCCGGCCACTGGGGATCAGAATATATCTCATTGCCATGGCGATCAAAATCTGTATCAAAAAATAAGCTGTGATGAGTGATACCCGGTACCTTCCTATTTAAACCTACATAATAGATCAGGCAGGATGGAGCCATTACTCTCTTATCCCAATACATTTCTGAATAGGAACGATGAGAAGCAGGCAACAAAACTGATTCTATAAAATGGTAATCTGCTGCCCCAACCACCACATCCGCCTCTAAAAACTGGTCACCTTCTTTATCTTTAGATTTTACTCCTACAGCCCGGTTCCCTTCCAACACAATATCAAATACATCTGTCTCAAATTTAAACTTCACTCCCTGTTCCAGGGCCAACCGGTACATTCCATCTACTACACTGTACATTCCGCCATGCGGGTACCAGGTGCCTAATTGTATATCTGCATAATTCATCAGGCTATATAAGGCAGGTATATTCTGGGGCAGTGCGCCCAGGAATAAAACAGGAAATTCCATTAATTGAACCAGGCGCGGGTTAGTGAAATACCGGGAAATGTGTTTTTTCATAGATGTGAATACATCCAGTTTCAATACCCCCCGGGCCAGGTCGATATCTGCAAATTCAAGCCAGGATCTGCCAGGCTTAAACACCAGTTTGTTGATCCCGGTTTCGTATTTAAAAGCAGCCTCTTCCAGGAAAGCCTGTAATTTTTTGGCACTTCCAGTTTCAATTTCTTCAAACAAGGCAGAAAGCTGTTGTAAGTCTGCAGGAATATCTAACCCTCCATCTTTCCAGAATACCTTGTAAGAAGGATCGAGCCGTTCCAACTGGTAGTAATCTGAAGTCTTCTTACCAAACCCGTTAAAATACCTTTCAAATACATCCGGCATCCAGTACCAGCTTGGCCCCATATCGAAGGTAAATCCCTCGCTGGTAAACTGGCGGGCCCTGCCACCGGGAATTGCGAACTTTTCTACCACTGTAACGGCGTATCCTGCCCGGGCTAAAAAAGTAGCCGCTGATAATCCTGCGAAACCACTGCCTATTACTACTACTTTTTTCACATCTCAATGTATGATTAAGTTTTTTGTTCTCTTTATTACCGCACCAGTTGCTGCTTTAACAGCTTACGGGCAAAATGAATCCGGCTTTTTACAGTTCCCAAAGGCTCCTGAAGTACACTGGAAATTTCGTTGTACCGGTAACCTTCATAATACATCTGGAAAGGAGTTTTAAAAACGGATGGCAATTCATGAACTGCCTTAAGCAGGTCTTTAAATGTGCTAAGGCTGTCTGCATGCGAACCACTATCGGGCCGGTTCTCTTCCTGGCCAATCTGACGGGAAGCATCCATTACCGACCTTCTCCTGACCCGTGTCCGGTAGTCATTTATAAAAATATTCCGCATGATAGTGTATAACCAGGCCTTGATATTTGTACCGGTGTGGTATTTCTCATGATAGGTGATTGCGCGTAGATATGTATCCTGGAATAAATCTTCAGCAGCCACTGTATCACGCGTTAGTTTTAAGGCAAAAGGCATCAGGTATTGAGACTGATTTACTACAAGTACTTTAAAATCTGTTTCTGACATTTTGTTTACTTTTTGATACAGCTAAGTTAAACAAAATATTCGGTAATTTTTATTTTAATTGGGATACAAAATCTATTACCTCTTCAAACGACCGTTTAAAGAGCACGGGTGGCTTAATCTTTTTTTCATAGGTGGTTGTTAACCTGCCTGATATAACCGTTGAAAGAGAAGGGAACTGCCTGGTCACATTCTGTAAAAATTTTTCGAAGTTAAAACTTTGGCCTACCGTAGTGAGGTGAAGAAACAGATAATCGGGCTTTTTGATATCCACGATAAAGGATACATCTTTCAGCGGAATATTGGCACCCAGGTAGATTACTGAAGCCCCCCTTGATTTTAAAAGGAAATAAACAAACAAAAGCCCCAGCTCATGATGTTCACCTTCGGGAAGGAAAAGCAAAATGGAAGTATTTATTTTAAATGTAGTATGCACTCCCTCTATGCCGACCAGCAGTTTCTGTCGTACGATATTGGATACAAGATGCTCCTGGGCCGGGTTTATATGGCCTGTTTGCCAAAGAATCCCTATACGTTCCAGGAAAGGAAATATGACCTGTGTAATGGTCTTTTCAATGCCACGTGCAAGAATATAATCATCTATCACTCTTTCCAGGCTACCCATGTCCAGGTCTATCATATTCTGGATGAGCTGGTTTACAATTCTCTCCTGCTGAGCCTGGGGTTGAATAAGTGTCAGGATTTTCTCCACTATCTCTTCATCCGTCATCTGGTTGATCCGGGAAATTTTATATCCATACTTATTCAGCAGGGATATGTTCAGGACTTTTTTTAATTCTTCGTTTTTATAATAACGGATGTGTGTAGTTGTGCGTTCAGGTTTTAAAAAACCGTACCGCTGTTCCCAGATTCTTAAAGTATGTGCTTTGATCCCTGAGAGGTTTTCCAGGTCTTTTATGGTAAAAGAGTTCATTTTCCTGCTTTATATATAATACAATATACGCAAGAAAATGTTTAACCGTTTAATGGACGGGTTAAACAATTAAAAAGGGCGGGAAGGGAGGTCGGGGAAGATTTTAGTCACCAATTGGTTGGAAGGAAAAAGGATAGACCAAGCGGTGAGAAATATGATCATAAAGTCTGTATACAATGATTTATGAGCCTGGTACCATATCTCTAAAGCTGCTTTATAGGGATAGATGGATTTATAC
>JBKJUT010000026.1:0-10863 GCA_046590515.1 Ferruginibacter sp. | reverse complement strand
TTAAAAAAAAGTAGACATATTTGACAGTTTTGAAAAAGCCACTAACGTTTGTTAGTGGCTCCGTAGCGCCCGCAGCGCTACCCAGATTATTTTACAGGGTCCGGGTTAATTAAGACTAACCTGGAGTGTCCATGTTTTATCTGTAGATGTCATGAATACCTCCTTTTTTTTGGTGAATTACAATCCTAAGTTAAGTAAGAACCGGTATAAAAATTCATTCACAACAGGTTTTTTTAACTAACGGGTATAGCCGTCCAATTAGGAATGGTTTATGCATTACAGATCCTTATTATCTTATTCATACCTTAAAATTGATTCATGGAAAAGTCAAACCAGGTTGCAACCATTATTTTTAGTGCAGCTGCTGCACTCGCCATTTACAAATTATACCAGATGTCTAAAGAGGAAAGGAGGGATCTGTTGGTTTCCATCCGGGATAAAACCCACGAACTTTTAGAGGACTCAGAAAAAACAGTAGAAAAAGTGCAGCATTTTGTGGAGGAACTGAAAAGTAAAAACCCAGACCAGTGGTTTGATAAACTGTACCTCGTCAAGAAGATGGTAAATGAATTTTATGGCGAAGTAAAACCGCGCAAGGCAGCTTTGGCACATAGCTAAGAAAAACAGTTGGCATTAATGACCGCAGTATCCAAATACGGATGCTGCGGTTTTATTATTTAATTAAAAGTCTACATACGGTTTCAGTATCCTAAAAAAATAATTTGGATACTACGCAAGTTGTTTGCCAAGAAATCCCTCAATCGCACTGCAGGGAACAAGGAAAGGTTTCTCATCTATCTGTATATCCAGCATTTGCCCATTCATAGTATATGATCCCGCTACCGTGTTTCCGAATACACTTACGTTAAAGGTGCCTCCGTTCCCGTCGCCATCAAATACACCACCCTGGCTTTCTACAGCCTTTTTAGTTTTTTCCAGAATTTCATTTGCATTTCCATTAAAGGGAATAGAAAAATTACATGCACTCATACAGAATTAGTTTTTTAAATAAAAACACCCGGAAATTTTCCGGGTGCTGTACAAAATTATAATTTTTTTGTTAATTGACTCTACCGTCTTTTTTATCTTTTCCACGGCCAATAATATATCCTCCACCTGCGCCAATAACACCACCAATAATAGCACCTTTTGCACTTTTAGTGATTACAGCACCAGCTGCAGCACCAGCTACACCACCAATTGTTGCACCTTTAGCTGCTTTGCTCCAGCCTTTTTTGGCAGGGGCAGGGGCAGTTGCTACTGATCCTGAAGATCCGCTATTGCCAGAACTTGAACCTGCAGAGGATGTAGAGCGGGTTGTGCTTCTCGACCTCGCAGGACTCGCATTGTGAGTATGTGCAACTACAGGAGCAACCACTACCGGAGCGGCCACAACAACTGCTGTATCAGCCTTTACATTTGAGGTATCAGTCAGAAATAACATATCCCTGCTTGTTTCTTCTTTTTTAGTGTTGCAGGCTGCAAATGAAGTAACCATTGCAACTACGATCAGGACTTTTTTCATAATTTTTGTTTTTCTTGTTTGTCGATTCTGGTTAAGTTATATCAGTATTCTTTAGCACTTATGAGAAAACTATGCCACAAATAAATTGTTCATAATAGATTATTAACCAGTTATCCCAATGTTTAACAGTACAAGAACGAAATTATTTCTACAAAATTGTCTAAAAACTCATTATCAGTCAGTTACAGGATTTAATGGTATAAAAATTCCCTATTCGCTTTGAACCGTCTTTGGCTCTTGAATCAAAAATAAGAATGTGGGTACCCTGAATAATCTGTCTGGAGACAGGCGTAAGGGATTGTAAATCGTCCCCATGCCGGGGCGCCGGTATCAAATGTGCCATGTTCCTTTAACTCCTGGTTCCATACTGCTCTATAAAATTAAATGCAGCGTGAAGGCACGGCTTCGGAGGTTTCCTTGTAAATGCTTTTGGGTAAATTTTTTACGCAGTCTTTTTTTGAAATGCCCATTACCATATTTAATCTCTGCAGTAAAAACTTTACCAGTAGACGAAATTGTAACGTCAACATCTGCTACAGAAAAAGCGGTATTTTGTGCGGGGTCATATCTACCGTACAATGGGTTAGCAGGATCTGAAGCAAAAAAAGCGGGGATATTTTTGAATATCTGGCCTGAATTAATGCAATGTGTGGTTATTTATACTACAAGAACTTCCCCACACAATCTACATTTTAGTATATCATCCTGCTGCATCTTTACAGTGTTACCAACACTAACTGAATATAGTTTACCAAAACTAACTTTTTAATTAATACCCGTTTTACCTGTTTTAAATCCTGAATCTTACGCCTTCGTCTACTCGGGGGCTTTTTTTATTTAAGCCATCTAACTATCACCCTAACTTTACAGGTTATAATTCCGGATCTTTATTTCTGCATTATGAAAACGGCAACCATTAAAGAAATTAAAATCGAACTGGAGAATTTACCTCCATCACGGCTACTTGAAGTTGCATTAAAGCTGGCAAGATTTAAAAAAGAGAACAAGGAACTTATTACTTATCTGCTTTTTGAAGCACATGATGAACCCGGGTATATAGCTGGCGTAAAGGAAACGCTCCATCTGTTGTTTACTGAAGTGAATGTAAAAAACCTGTATATAACCAAAAAGAACCTGAGGAAAATTATCAGGATTGGTAACCGCTACATTAAATACAGCAGTGACCTGGTTACTGAAGTGGAAGTTTTAATTTACATAGCGGAAGAAATCCGGCAACTGGATATTGACCTTACCAGAAGTACCGCGTTGCATAATATATATCTTTCGCTGGAAAAAAAAATAAACAGGAACATCAGCCTGTTGCACGAGGACCTGCAATATGATTATATCAAAAAACTGCAGCAGATTTCCACTCCCGGTTAATAATGTATTATTTCTTAAAATTTCCTTTAAAAGAATTCCGGAATTCCATATAATCCGGAATAGACACATTCCTTACATATGGATTCTCCGGGTGGCGTGAAATATACTCCTGGTGATAATCTTCAGCGGGATAAAAATTTGAAAATGGTACCACCTGGGTTACTATTTTTTTATTGTATTTTTTAGAGGCGTCCAGTTTCTTAATCTGGTTTTCAATAATAATTTTTTCATCATTAGAGCTATATAAAGCCATGGAACGATATTGAGTTCCCACATCATTACCCTGGCGGTTAACCGTAGTAGGATCCTGGCTGGCAAAAAATGCAGCTACCAGCGTTTCATAAGAAATCTTTGAAGGATCATAATACACTTTTACAGCTTCGGCATGACCGGTAGTCCCGGACGTTACCTTATCATAGGTTGGATTTTTACTGGAACCACCTGCATATCCAGAAACGGCATCACGCACACCTTCTAAACTTTGAAAAACAATTTCGGTATGCCAGAAGCAACCTTCAGCAAAATAGGCAACTTTCTCCCCCGCGACCGGTTTTACTGCAAGGGCTACAGGGGCCTTAAAATTATTAACCTGGGTTTGACCGCAGGCTGCTAACATGGTAACTGATAAAATGGTGAATAAAATAGACTTCATGATTAATTATTATAGAGCAAGTAACGCATTCTCTAAACAAATGGTTTCAGTTTCTCTGTTAAAATTATGTCTTACACTGGATAAAATCCCCCTAATTTAGCTGCAAATTAATTGAGCAACTCATGGTTTCATCAGTAAACGATTTTACTAAAGTATTTTTTATAGGTGTAGCGGGTACGGGAATGAGTGCACTGGCGCAATACCTTGCGGGTTCTGGTAAAATAGTGTCTGGCAGTGACCGGTATTTTGTGCCGGGAACTCCTAATGAAACCAGGGAAAAATTAGAAACAGCCGGAATAAATTGTTTCCTGCAAAACGGAGAGGGTATAACAGGTGAAACCCAACTGGTAGTGGTATCTACGGCCGTGGAAGATAGCGTACCTGAAGTGCAAAAAGCCAAAGCCCTATCTATTCCTATTATTAAAAGAAGTGAACTGCTTGCCCTCATTGCGAGAGACAGGAAAACAATTGCCATCGGTGGCACCTCTGGTAAGAGCACCACCGCGGGAATGCTATACAATATACTTTCCGTCCATGGATTGGACCCGGGAATAATAAGCGGAGCAGGATTAATAAGTCTTATTAATAAAGGTCTTATAGGAAACGCTGCAGTGGGCAGTGGGTGGCTTATTATTGAAGCAGATGAAAGTGACGGTTCGATTGTACAATATGAAGCAGAGATAGGAGTATTGCTTAATGTAGACAAGGATCACCAGGAACTGGATGAATTAATGGAGATATTTACCCTGTTCAAACACCATAGCAAACAATTATTCGTGGTAAACCAGGCCAACCCGTTAGCCAGGGCACTTTCCGCAAACAGTGAAAATGATTTCACTTCGGACCCTGCTTATCCTGCCGGTTATACATCAATGGATTTTGCACAAAAAGGTATGGAAGTTTCTTTTAAGGTTACGTCACCTGACCAGGAAAATGGCTTGTTCACACTTCATACGGTGGGAAAACACAATATGGGAAATGCATTAGCTGCAGTAACTGTCGCCCACCAGCTGGGGGTATCTATGCAAAGTTGTATTGCCGGCATCAGCGACTACGAGGGAATTTTCCGCCGGCACCAGTTACTGGGTATCAAAAACGGGATAAAGGTAATTGATGACTACGCGCATAACCCTGTTACGTGCGCAGCCTCCATTTCTGCCTGCCAGGGTATAGCAAAAAAAGTGATTGCCTGGTTCCAGCCGCACGGTTATGGGCCCACCCGGTTTTTAAAAAATGATTTTATACAGGAGATAAGTTCAGTGTTAAGAGCGGAAGATGAAATATGGATGAGCGAGATTTTTTATGCAGGAGGTACGGCTGAAAAAAATATTTCCGCCAATGAATTAATAGAAGGTATCAAAACTCATGGTAAAAATGCTTTTTTTGTGGCTGAAAGAGATGAATTCCTGGATAATATGCGTTCTCATATTACAGGGGATTGTGTGATTTTGTTGATGGGAGCCCGTGACCCAGGCCTCGAATTGTTTGCAAAGAAATTTCTAACTGATTTGTGATGATCACACTTGTAATTAATATCAAACAATTGTTTGGAACGGCCGAAAGCAATGTGCCATTGAGAAGGGAAGCACTTGCTACGCTGGCTTCCGTAGAAAATGCGTGGATACTTGTAGAAGACGGGTATATCGCAGGTTACGGCCATATGCTGGAACTGGAAACCCAGGTGCAGGTACTGCCTCCGGTTGTGATTGATGCAAGTGATCAATTTGTTTTTCCCTGTTGGTGCGATAGTCATACTCACCTTGTGTTTGCTAAAAGCAGGGAGGAGGAATTTGTATACAAGCTTAAAGGTAAAACCTATGCAGAGATAGCTGCAATGGGTGGTGGAATATTAAATTCTGCCCGGGTATTGCAGGATACAACGGAAGATGAGTTGTTTGACCAGGCAATGGTCAGACTTACCGAAATTGCACGGCTGGGAACAGGAGCTGTTGAAATAAAAAGCGGTTATGGCTTAACGCTGGAAAGCGAATTAAAAATGCTCAGAGTTATCCGGCGTCTTAAAGAAAGTTCTCCCATGACCATCAGGTCCACTTTTTTAGGCGCACATACTTACCCGCTGGCTTACCGTGATAACCACCAGGGATACCTGGAACAACTCATTCAGGAAATGTTGCCCGCTATTGCCAATGAAGGGCTGGCTGATTTCATTGATGTTTTTTGCGAAGAAGGATTTTTTTCACCTGAAGAAATGAAAATGTTATGCGAAGCGGGTAGAAAATATGGACTTCGCCCAAAACTGCATGTGAACCAGTTGAATTCTATTGGCGGAATTCCCGCAGCGGTCAGTGAAGATGCATTATCCGTAGATCACCTCGAAACTATGACCCCGGCTGATATAGAGAGCCTGGCAGCAAGTAATACTATCGGCACGCTGCTTCCCACGGCTGCATTCTTTTTAAGGATGCCTTATCAACCCGCCCGGGATCTTGTAGAGGCTGGTTGTGCTATTGCTTTAGCATCTGATTATAATCCAGGGTCTTCTCCCAGCGGAAATATGAATTTTGTGGCAGCCCTCAGTTGCATTCAAATGAAACTTTTACCAGAGGAAGTAATCAATGCGGCAACTATTAACGGTGCGTTTGCCATGGGAGTGGAAAAGGAAGCCGGCAGTATTACCATAGGGAAAAATGCCAACCTCATATTTACCAGGCCCGTTCCGTCCCTGGCTTACCTGGCTTATTCTTTTGGGTCCAACCTTGTAGATAAGGTGATGATTAAAGGTCAATTTGTATAACTTAATTATATAGAAAGCATGAAGCAGTTAATAGAGTGTGTACCTAATTTCAGCGAGGGAAATGACCTGCAGGTCATCAACCAGATTACAGCCTGTATTGAGTCGGTAGACGGGGTGAGGTTATTAAATGTGGATCCGGGAAAGGCTACCAACCGTACAGTTGTAACCATGGTAGGAGAGCCTGCTGCGGTAATTGAAGCAGCCTTCAATGCTATAAAAAAAGCAGGTGAGCTTATTGATATGAGCAGGCATAGAGGTGAACACCCGCGCATGGGCGCTACAGACGTATGCCCGCTGATACCGGTGGCAAATATTACAATGGAGGAAACAGCAGAATTTGCCAGGCAACTCGCTAAAAGAGTGGGAGAGGAACTGGCATTACCGGTATACCTGTATGAAGGTGCTCAACCTGATAAAACAAGGAGTAATTTATCGGTTATACGTGCGGGTGAGTATGAAGGCCTGGCGGCAAAATTACAAACCCCGGGTTGGCAACCGGATTTCGGGCCGGTATTTTTTGATATCCGCCGGGGAGCCACGGTGATAGGTGCGCGTGACTTCCTGGTTGCCTATAATGTTAACCTGAATACCACTTCTGTAAGAAGAGCCAATTCCATTGCCTTTGATGTGCGTGAAGCCGGCCGTGTGAAAAGAGAAGGCCATCCTATCACCGGGAAAATTGTGAAGGATGAGAAAGGCAACCCTGTCAGTATCCCGGGAAGTCTGAAGTCAGTCAAGGCAATCGGGTGGTTTATTGAAGAATATGGCATAGCCCAGATTTCTATGAACCTGACTAATATTGAGATCACCCCTGTACACCTTGCCTTTGATGAAGTAGTTGATAAAGCTGCAGCCCGTGGCATACGTGTTACCGGTAGTGAACTTGTAGGCTTAATACCGTTGAAGGCAATGACAGAAGCAGGTAAGTATTTCTTGAAAAAGCAGCAGCGGTCAGTAGGGGTAAGCGAAAAGGAACTGGTAAGGATCGCAATTAAATCAATGGGACTGGATGAGATTACGCCATTTGTTCCTGAAGAGCGGATTATTGAATATCTGTTGAAATCCCAGGATGATGAAAAGCTGGTAAAGATGAACCTGGGAGATTTTGCAAATGAAACTGCCAGTGAAAGTCCTGCCCCGGGTGGTGGATCCATTTCTGCCTATATAGGATCCCTTGGCCTGGCCCTGGCCACCATGGTAGCAAACCTGTCATCTCATAAAAAAGGCTGGGACGAACGTTGGGAGGAATTCAGCGATTGGGCTGAGAAGGGAGAAACATATAAAAGTGAGTTGCTGAAACTTGTGGATGCGGATACTGCCGCTTTTGAAAGGATTATGGAGGCTTTTACGCTGCCTAAAAGTTCAGAAGATGAGAAATTGTTCAGATCGGATGCCATCCAGGCGGCCACAAAATATGCTATAGAAATTCCCATGAAAGTTATGGAAACAGCGTGTGCGGGGATGGAAGTGATACAGGCTATGGCTGAAAAAGGAAACCCAAATTCCATATCGGATGCGGGAGTAGGAGCTTTGTGTGCCAGAAGCGCTGTGATGGGCGCATTCCTTAATGTGCGCATCAATGCGGCCGGTTACCACGACCAGGAATATGTATCACAGGTAATTCAAAAGGGAAATGCGCTTCAACAAAAAGCGATAGACCTGGAAAAAACTATTTTGGAAAAAGTAAATGAAGTGATTGGCCTCTGATATTTATTCCTGAGAATTCAACTGATCTAAAACCTCAACATATGCTTCATAGAGTTTAACCACTTCTTTATGATCAATAACAGCACGGTCAATCATCAGTTCGAGCAACACACCATTTTTCTTTTCCTCATCTTCAGTGATCTGTAAGGAAAAATCTTTTAAACCCTGGAAGACTTTTCTTGTAGACAGGTCCTTAAAAAGTTGCTTGACGCGTGGGGCATCATTGGTTTTGATGATCAGTTGTTTGTCAAATTCCTTATACCCGATTTCCACATCTTCCAACCCGAATATTTTACCTACCCTGTCCATCATTCCTTCATCATGCATGGCAAACCTGAATTGGTTTTTTGACGAAAGGGAGGTTTTAAGACTGGTAAACTGCAGGGGAATGGGTGCGCTTAATGCTGTAATTTCGAAGCCTCCTTCAAAACCTCCTCCCGGATCAAGATCTATAATGAGGTTTACATCAGAGCTATCATGGCGGATGACAGATTTTATCTGTAAAGGCATTCCCGCGTTTTTAAGCTGGTCAGCAACCAGTTCCAGGCTTTCAGATTCCGTTTTCTTTTTAACAGCCATTATAAATAGTTTATTATTGGTAAATATAAAAACAGTATTCGAAATTATTAGAGTATTTAATTATTACCTGGTAATTATTACCTGGTACAATTCCGGATTATAAGAAAAACTTCCATACCCATGTGTAAACATTTCCTGCCCTTTAATAGTAAAATGATAGAAATAAGTTTTATGTATTAATCTTTACCCCCGCCTTCTTTATTTCAATTATAATGCTTTTGGAAGTTGGTGTATTACTCTTATCAGCCACGCTTTCAACCGGCACCAATATATTTGTTTCAGGGAAATAAGTGGCTGAACACCCGCGTGGAATGGGATACGGCAGCACCAGGAAATTGTTGGCCATTCTCTTTGTGTCGCCGGAATAATTATAGAGGTCTACCACTTCACCCTTTTTAAATCCGAAATCATTCATATCCCCCTGGTTCATTAAGATTACCCTGCGTTCATTATAGATGCCGCGGTAACGGTCATTTAATCCATAAATTGTTGTGTTAAACTGGTCATGGCTGCGAATTGTCATCATCAGTAATTCACCAGGTCGGGTATGCAAAACTGTTACCTTGTTTATGGAAAACTCTGCTTTTTTTGATTCAGTGTCAAACTTTCCTTCCCGGTTGCAATTTGGTAAATAGAAGCCTCCCGGCTGCCTCACACGTTGATTATATTCTTCAAAACCCGGGATAGTTTTTTCTATATCATCGCGGATGTGGTCATAATTTTCAATATAATTATCCCAATCCACTTTGGAGTTTTCACCTAAAGTAGCCTTTGCCAAGCGGGCAATGATAACAGGTTCAGACAAAAGTAATTTTGAAACGGGAGTTAACATGCCTCTTGAAGATTGTACGACACTCATAGAATTCTCGCAACTTACAAACTGCGTATTACCGTTAATGATATCTTTATCACTTCTTCCAAGACAAGGCAGAATGAATGCTTCCTTGCCATGTACCAGGTGGCTGCGATTCAACTTGGTAGAAACCTGAACGGTCATCTGGCATTGCTGTAAACCAGTTGCTGTAACAGAAGTGTCTGGTGAAGCAGCCAGGAAATTTCCTCCCAATCCCATAAAAAAAGACGCCTTGCCTGAAGCCATAGCTTTTATACTTTCTACCACATCAAAACCATGTTTACGTGGAACGGCAAATCCAAAATGCTTCTCAAGGGAGGCGCAAAAAGCTTCCGAAGGTTTATCATATATTCCCATTGTCCTGTCGCCCTGCACATTGCTATGACCCCGGACGGGGCAGGTACCGGCGCCGGGTTTACCTATACTTCCTTTCAGGAGGAGGAGGTTCACAATTTCTTTGATACTGTCTACTGCATTTTTATGTTGTGTAAGCCCCATAGCCCAGCAGGCAATAATTTTTTTCTTGTTTTTGAGAAGTAAGGCCGCTTCCACTACCTGGGCTTTATCCACGCCTGAAGCTTCTATCAGTTTATCAAGGTCCTGCCTTTCCAGGTGATTTTCAAAAGTATCGAATCCTGTTGTGTCCTGCTCAATAAATTCCCGATCAATCACAGATCCCGGCTGCAGACGTTCTTCCTGAAGTAATAAAACCTGGATAGCCTGCAACAGTGCCATATCTCCGTTTAACCGTACTTGTAAGAACAGGTCTGTTAGTGTGGTTCCTATCCCAAATAATCCTTTAATTTGTTGTGGATTATCAAAGCCCATAAGGCCCGTTTCTGGTAAGGGGTTAACAGAAATGATTAGGGCTCCGTTTTCTTTAGCTTTTTGCAGGGCACTCATCATCCTGGGATGGTTAGTGCCAGGGTTCTGTCCCAGAATTATTATTACTTCTGCCAGGTAAAAATCATCTAACGAGACCGAACCTTTTCCGCTTCCCAATGATTCGGACAATGCAACACCGCTGCTTTCGTGGCACATATTGCTGCAATCGGGAAGGTTATTGGTTCCATATTCCCGAACGAATAACTGGTATAAAAAAGCGGCTTCATTACTTGCCCTGCCGGACGTATAAAAAATGGCTTCATCCGGACTTTCTAGCTTGGCCAGGCATTCTCCTATGGATTTAAATGCTTTATCCCAACTCACAGGTTGGTAATGGGTAGCACCTGCAGGAAGGTGCATGAGCTGCGCAATTCTGCCTTTTTTACCTAATTCATAATCAGACAGAATTGCTAATTCACTTATTGAATTTTTAGCAAAAAAAGCCGGGCTAAGTTTCCGGGTGGTTGCCTCGTCTGCAAGTGCTTTGGCGCCGTTCTCACAATACTCACCCAGGCTGCTGCGGT
>JBKJUT010000019.1:0-3180 GCA_046590515.1 Ferruginibacter sp. | reverse complement strand
TAGAAACAGATAAAGCTACCATGGAAGTTGTGGGGTATGAAGAAGGGACTTTATCTGTTTCTACTTCTGCCAGCACATCATCGGCTTTTACTTCATCCCCGATTTTTTTATTCCAGGCAATGATTTTGCCTTCTGTCATTGTATCACTGAGCAATGGCATACGGATTTCCTTAGCACCGGCAGGTAATTCAACCTTTGCGGCCGTGGCCCTTTTCTCAGCAGGAGCTTCTTTCGTTGCTGTTGCCGGTGCAGTTGTTTCCTGGCCTCCGGTTTTTTCTGCAGTCGCTGCTTTTTGCTGAGATCCCTGGTCTTTAGATTCTTTATCCAGTAATGATTGAAAATCTTCGCCGTCTTTTCCAACTACCGCCAAAACTCCATCCACTATGGCGGCCTTACCCTGGTCTACACCAATATATAGTAAAGTCCCTTCGTTATAACTTTCTAACTCCATGGTCGCTTTATCCGTTTCCACATCGGCCAGTACATCTCCTGGCTTAATCTTATCGCCCACTTTTTTATGCCATGCCGCAATAATTCCCTCTGTCATTGTATCACTTAACCGGGGCATGCGTATCACTTCTGCCATATCGTTTGTATTTTTAAAGAATTTGAGTCTCGAAATTAGTGCAAAAACAGGAAACAAGACGGCCTTTTGCGTTCGGGGACCATTTAATCGAGTTCAAGTTTCAAGCGTTCCTTTAACTCCTTGATATTAGGGTATTTTTCTACCAGTTTCTGGTATTGTTCACGGCGGTTCAAAGGTTTTACCAGGTCACCTGGCGCATCATCCTTTTGCTCTACAATTATCTGGTATTTTAATAACCTGTTATGAAAGAATTGCTGCAGGTGCATTACCAGGTCAGTTCTTTCAGCTTCAATAAACTTGGATTGGAAAGCCGTTTCTACAAGGATGCCGGCACAATGATTATCTAAGGCTTTAAGGTGAGCCAGTTTAAAATTAGTAACCGCTGAATGGTTTTTTCTTCCGGCAAGTTTTTCGATGTATGCATCCCATGCCTGCTGCAGGCTTTCATCCGTTAAATGTTTAAGGCTTTTGCCGTTATCCAGATTTTTTGCTACTACCTGTTGCCGGATCTTTTCTAATGAACCTAATGATGTGTTGCCCTGGGAAGGTTTGGTTACTGATTTTATTGGTTTTACCGGCTGAACAGGAGCGGGCACTTGTTGTTCAATTATAAGTCTGGCTGCTTTAGGTGCCAATACTTTGGGAGTTTCCGGTAATCCTGCCTGTTCTTTAATGCGCAGAATCGGAAGACTCTTAAACATCATAGCCTTTACATCACGAGTCGTTTTTTTTTTGCTTACTTCACCATCATCTACCAGTTCTATTGCCTGTTGCAGGTATGTGAGTTTGATTAAGGCCATTTCAATATGTAAACGTTTGTTACGCGCCATCTTGTAATTGATGGTAGTTTCATTTATTATATTTAAAGCCGAAATCAGCCAGCCGGTTTCTATCTGCCTGGCTGATTTGATATATTTTTCTTTAAAATCTTCTGCCACTTCCAGTAAACCGGCCGCCTTGGTGTCTTTACTCACGAGGAGATTCCTGGCAAATTCGGCAAAGCCATCCAGGAAAGTATCTCCTTCGAATCCTTTCTGGTTAATTTCATCAAATAATACCATAACCTCAGCGAGCTGCTGTGTTGACATATAGTCAAGCAATTTGAAATAATAGTCCTCGTCCAGTATATTCAGGTGTTCAAGTGTATTGGCATAATTAAGGTGACCATTGGTAAAACTTACAATCTTATCAAGTATACTTAAAGCATCTCTCAGGCAGCCTTCGCTTTTCTGTGCAATTACATGCAAGCCGGCTTTCTCTGCCTCGATCTTTTCCTTTTGACAGATTTCAGCCAGGTGCTCTACGGTATCGTTTAGCGTTATACGCTTAAAATCAAATATCTGGCAACGGCTTAAAATGGTAGGGAGAATCTTGTGTTTCTCGGTAGTTGCAAGAATAAATATGGCGTACGGAGGTGGCTCTTCCAGTGTTTTTAAAAAGGCATTAAAAGCTGAGGCACTGAGCATATGAACCTCATCCACAATATATACTTTGTAATCACCCGCCTGCGGGGCAAATCTTACCTGTTCTACTAGTGACCGGATGTCATCTACAGAATTATTGCTGGCTGCATCCAGTTCATGTATGTTCATTGAGGTACCATGATCGAATGAAACGCAACTATTGCAAACGTTACATGACTCTCCGTCGGCTGATCTGTTTTCACAATTAATAGTCTTGGCTAAAATACGCGCACAGGTTGTTTTGCCCACTCCACGTGGACCACAAAACAGGAAGGCATGGGCAAGCTGATTATTATTAATAGCGTTTTTCAGCGTAGTGGTGATATGCGATTGGCCCACCACGGTATTAAAGTTCTGGGGGCGGTATTTCCGGGCTGACACAACAAACTTATCCATGAGTGCAAATTACAATTAATAGCTGTTATCAGGTTCGGGGGTATTGATGGAAGTTAATTTCTTGTCCACATCCCGTAAATTTATAATAAGATAGGATGCCTTTTAAATTCGCGGGTGCGGTCGAAAAGATAGCGGTAGGTAGTAAGGTTACGGGTGCGGTAAACTTCGCCCAAGCTTTCAGCAATATTGATCATTTTTGGGTTGAAATCACCTATCCATTGCATTTCATAGCGGGTATAGCTTATTTTATCAGAATGGACTACTTTAGAAACCTCTGCGATAAGATATGAATCCACTCCTTTGCCATGCCACTCAGGAACCACCCCGAATACCAGGCCGGTAAATTTATCATTTTTCCTGAAGTTTTTCAAATAGAGAAAATATAATTTGTACCACAAAGAAAACCTACCGTGTAAATGTTTGAACCACTGGTTTAAATCCGGCATGTTCACAAACAAGGCAACGGGTTCATTTTTATGATAGGCAAACCAGATAATATCTTCATCCATCACGGGTTTCATTTTACGGAACATAATCAGCACCTGTTCCTTTGCCATTTGTTTTAGACCGCCATGCCCGGCCCAGGCTTTATTATATACCGTGCAAAAGTCCGAAGCATATTTCTCCAATTGGTTTTTGCGGATATGCTCCGTATGGAAATTCCCGGTATCAGCTACGCTTTTATGGCGTTCCCATATTTTTGGAGGAAATGCTTTTTTAGGATCCATACCCAGG
>JBKJUT010000005.1:0-6752 GCA_046590515.1 Ferruginibacter sp. | reverse complement strand
CTAAAAAAAATCACCTTTTACAACAAATTTGACAACGCACTTAAAATTTCCCAGATATTTGGCAATACACTGGAGGCGCTTATTGGCGCAGTATATCTCGATAAGGGTTACAAGAAATGCCAGAAATGGGTAGAGGAGTATATCATATTTCCACATTTGTTTACTGATGACCTGGAAGGATTGGAGATTAATATCAAGAACAAATTATATGGCTGGGCCAATAAGAACGGCAAATCACTCGAATTTGCCACCCTCGATGAAAAATTTGAAAACGGCCGCCGGCTTTTTACCATAGGTGCAACTGTTGATGGTGAACTGGTGGCCCAGGCAAAAGGTTATAATAAAAAAGACGCCAGCCAGATTGCTGCCCAATTAGCCGTGGACAAACTGGGATTGTAACGGATGGATGTTATGTGTTTCGGGCAATTCTAACAAATAAATCTGATATGAATTTTGGAATATTAGGAAGCGGAAGTTGGGGTACAGCACTTGCAAAAATCTTAACCGATAATGGTCAAACCATTCATTGGTGGAACCGTAGTGAATCTGCTATCCAGCAATTTAAAGACCGTCATCATAACCCGCATTATTTACAGATTGCAAGGTTTAACCCCGATCGCTTATTGCTTTCTACAAACGTGGAAGAAGTAATACAGAATTCTGATGTAATATTGATCGCCATTCCTTCGGCATTTGTACATGAAGTCCTCAGCCAACTCGATAAAAATATTTTTGAAGGCAAAAAAATAATTTCTGCAGTTAAAGGAATACTCCCGCTTCACAATGAATTGCTGAATGATTATCTCAAAGTGAATTTTAATTTTCCTCTTGAAAATTATTTTGCGGTATTGGGACCCTGTCATGCGGAAGAGGTAGCTGCTGAAAAGCTGTCATATCTTACATTCACCGGGATCGATGAAGATAGCACTGCAATTATTGCGGGATATTTTAAAACATCTTACCTGAATACTGTATTAAATAAAGATATCTATGGCGTGCAATATGCCGCCGTGCTTAAAAACATTTATGCTGTAGGAGCAGGTATCGCCCACGGACTGGATTACGGTGATAATTTTCTGAGTGTACTCATTGCAAATTCCGCAGATGAAATGGCAGGTTTCCTCCGCACAGCCGGGATAATCAATGCTGAAGTCGGCTATATTGAACACCATCAGAAAGCACAACAGGCCCATACAAATTATGCAGCTTCAGTGTACTTAGGGGATCTCCTGGTTACCTGCTATTCTTTATTCAGCCGTAACCGGACTTTTGGCAATATGATTGGCAAAGGTTACTCGGTAAAAGCAGCCCAACTGGAAATGAGTATGGTGGCTGAAGGCTATAACGCCAGCCGTTGCATGCATGTTCTTAATGAAAAATTCCAGGCTGAAATGCCAGTAGCCGAAACCGTTTACAAAATTCTTTGGGAAAATCTTTCACCGGCACAGGGTTTTTTACAGATTGAAAGAGGCCTGGTTTAATTAAATCTTTTCCTCTTCAAAAAAAAGATCAGCAGCCAGCCCATCAGCCAGCAATTTGCCTTCATCCGTCAGTTGAAGCATGTCTCCTTTTAACAGCATTAAGCCATTGGCTAATGGTCTTTCAGCCTGTAATAAAATTTTATTTTTATATTTTTCTCCAAAATTTTGAGCCACGCTGTTTAACTCTATACCGGCAGAAGTACGAAGCGATATCATTATACATTCATTCACCTGCATAATGGGAGTAAGTACCTCTTCTGTAAATGGAACAGTATTTTTCTCCAGGGATTGAAGGTATAAAGTATTGTTGGCCACATTCCACCGCCTCTTATCTTTCCCATTATAACTATGAGCCGAAGGGCCGAAACCATAATAAGGTTTGCCTTCCCAATAACTGCTGTTGTGTTTGCTTTGTAACCCGGGTAGTGCAAAATTGCTGATTTCGTAATGCGCATAGCCTGCCTCCCGTAACCATTTCATTAATATAATAAATTGGTTTGATTGGTGTTCATTGTCGGGTGCTGCAGTTTGGTGCTGCCTGATCATTTTTTCCAGTGCTGTCCTGGGCTCTACCGTTAATGCATAACAGGAGATATGAGGTACACGCTTACTGGTAATAATATCCAGGTTATTTTTCAGGTCTTCATCCGAAAGGAGAGGAGAACCATAAATCAGATCAACAGAAAAGTTGGGTATGCCTGAATCTGTGATAAGGTCTAGCGAAGTCATTGACTGTGCCGCTGTATGCCTGCGGTTCATCCATTTTAATTCCTGGTCTACAAAAGATTGCACACCCAGGCTGAGCCTGTTGATGCCGGTACTTTTCCAGTCCGCAAGCATACCCGAAGTAATATCATCCGGGTTAGCTTCCAGGGTAATTTCCGCATTTTCATTTACCTGGAAAGTGGAGAACAGGGTTTGTAATATTTCATCCATTTCGCTGATTGATAACAGGCTTGGAGTGCCACCACCAAAATAAATGGTCTCCACCTGTTTGTCATGTATAAAACCAGGATCTGATTTAATCTCCTTAATTATACTTTTAACCATCGCGCTCTTTTGAGCCAGCGATGTAGTGAAATGGAAATTGCAATAGGTACAGGCCTGCCGGCAAAATGGAATATGGATATAAATGCCCGCCAAAGATTGTAGATTTACGTTTTATTGAATTGAATAAAGATTGCATGCCCGCCAAGCCACTGTCCTATATAACTTTTTACTTAGCAGTATTTTTAACCTGCTTTACGGGAACAGGGCTTTATGCGCAAATTGCAAAAGCATCAGGCGATTACCTGCTTAATGTGCATGTTAACGACAAAGATAGTTCGTTTAATATTCAGGCTCTGCAATTGCAGACTTCCTTTATTAACGAAGGAAAAGTTTCTGAATACATAAAAAAACTACCCGGCTTGCTGGCTGTAAAAGGATATCCTGCTGCTTCAGTAGATAGTACCTGGTCACTTGGGCAGGTAACTCATATTTCACTTTACCTGGGTTCAGATTACCAGGTATTTCAACTTAATACCGGGTCAATCGAAAAAAGGGCCTTGCAGGAAATCGGGTTTTTAGATAAGAGGATTGCCAATAAGCCGGTTAGCCTGCTTCAGATTCAACAACTTCAACAAAAATTGCTGCAATATTATCAAAGAAACGGTTACCCCTTTGCTTCCGTATACCTTGACAGTATTGAAATCCAGAATGACCGGCTCCAGGCTGTATTACGATCCGATAAATCAGTGCTCTATCATGTGGACAGCATCCGGGTGCTGGGCAAGGCTGTCATTAATAACCGTTTTCTGCGACGCTACCTTGATCTGCCAAATGGAAGTATTTATAATTCCGAAAAGCTGGCGGGGGTAGACAAGAGACTGATAGAATTGCCTTACCTGACTTTATACCAACCTTCGGATGTGACCATGTTGGGAACAGGCTCGGTGCTGAATCTTTACCTTCAACCTCGAAAAAGCAGCCAGGTTAATTTCCTGGTAGGTTTCCTGCCCTCGGGCGGCACATCCGGAAAACTGCAATTAACCGGTGATGTAAACCTCGACCTGAAAAACCTGTTGGGCGGAGGCGAAAGCATTTTATTGAAATGGCAGCAATTACAAAAAAAATCCCCGCGGCTTAATCTCGGCTTCAACCAACCTTACCTTTTCAATACCAGGTATGGACTCGATTTTTTATTCGACCTGTTTAAAAAAGACAGTAGTTTTTTACAGGTGAACGCCCAGGCAGGAGCAAGCTACAGTTTTTCGAATACCCTTAGCAGTAAGTTGTTTCTGCAGTTCCAAAACACTAATCTGTTGCCGGGAGGTGTGGATACAAACAATATAAAATCAACAAAACAATTACCTCCGAATATTGACGTAAATTCTGTAGATGCAGGTTTGCAATTCGACCTTCACCAGACAGATTATAAATTCAATCCCAGGAAAGGCAATGAATTAATTTCTACAGTCCTGGTTGGAATTAAAAAGACTAAATCAAACTCCCTCATTACCGACCTGCGGGACCCTAACTTTAATTATAAATCTTTGTATGATTCTGTACAACCAAGAAGTTATCAACTGCGGTTAAAGTTGCAGGGTGCAAGGTATTTCCCCATAGGCAATTATGCTGCTTTTAAAGCAGGCCTGTCAGGTGGCGCTTTTTTCAGCCCGGGTATTTTCAGGAATGAATTATTCCAGTTGGGTGGCCACAGGTTATTGCGGGGGTTCGATGAAGAATCTATTTATGCAAGCCGGTATCTGGTGGCAACGGCTGAATACAGGATACTGGTTAGTCAAAACTCTTATATTTTCTTTTTCGGAGATGCAGGTTCCACTAAAACGAAGTACCAGCAGGTTGATTCCCGGAACTTTTTCCTGGGTACAGGTATAGGTTTGCTGTTCGAAACAAAGGTAGGGCTGTTGAACACAAGCTTTGCATTAGGAAAAAGAAATGATGTACCCTTCAACCTGAGGGAGGCTGCCAAATTACATTTCGGTTACATAAATTATTTTTGATACAAAGTTGAATGATGCATAAGAAAAGGTTATTGATCTGGATAGGTTGTGTATTGCTTTTTGCACAGGTGGTTCCTGGCCAGGTAAAGGATTCCTCTTATGGTTCTTTGCCGGCAATGGATAGTACAACCAAATATTCTGATAGCAATGTAGTGTTGTTATCTGCCAACAACTCTAAACCATTGTCGTACCAGGAGAAACTACAGGAATTATTAACTGGAAACAAGTCAGTTAATTCATCGCTGGCATCAGTTTCAAATCTCCAGCATGAAAGGCATCCTCATTCGACAGACATGTTTTTTTACACCTTACTTGTTTTGTTTTTATTATTCGGTGTGCTGAAAATGATATACTCCCGCTATCTTCAAAATCTTTTCCGGGTTTTTTTTAACACCTCTCTTCGCCAAAGCCAGCTTACAGACCAGTTGTTACAAGCCAGGTTACCTTCACTTTTATTCAATCTGCTGTTCGTTTTAATTGGCGGGTTTTATTTATACTTACTTCTTAAATCGTCCGGGTACTTACAAGGTGCACTCGATTTCAGGTTATTGTTTCTATGCATACTGGCCGTTTTGACAGTGTACTTTGCAAAATACATGGTACTAAAATTCACTGGCTGGATCAGTGGTTATTCCGGGGAGGCAGAAACGTACATCTTTATCATTTTTCTTATCAATAAGATTATGGCAATTATACTGCTTCCTTTTATAGCAATAATGGCATTTGCAGATTACGAATTAGTGGGTGTGTTTACCATGTGCTCCTGGATTGTTATTCTCTTGATGTTATTATTAAGATTTTTAAAATCTTATGCAGTGTTACAGAATAAAATCAAGGTGCAACGCTTTCATTTTTTTTTATATATTATCGCAATAGAACTCCTGCCACTTTTACTTATTTACAAATCAGCAGGAAAAATATTGGTAAATATTTTGTAAATTCGCCAACCTATTGGATTAATAAGTATGTCGAAAAACGATGCAAACCCAGTTGCCAAGGCAACAAAAAAGCCTAAAAAAGTACTTATAACCCAACCTAAACCGGAAGGTTTGAGATCTCCATATTATGATTTGGCGGCAAAGTATAACCTGGCTCTCGATTTTCATCCTTTTATAATGGTTGAAGGCATAGCTGCCAAAGAATTCAGAAAACAAAAAGTCGATATTGCCGCATTTACTGCTGTAATTTTTACCAGCCGGAATGCCATTGATCATTTCTTTCGCATCTGTGATGAAATGAAAGTTTCAGTATCGCAGGAAACAAAATATTTCTGTATTACAGAGGCTGTAGCACTGTACCTGCAGAAGTTCATTCTTTATCGGAAACGCAAGGTATTTTATGGTGCGGATGGCGCAAATAAAAGTCTCTTTGATGTCATTAATAAGCATAAAGACAATGAAAAATTCCTTTACCCCTGTTCAGAATCTTTCGATTCAGAAATTACAAACTGGTTAAAATCCCATAACTGCGAGTTTGCCACCCCGGTACTATATAAAATTATCAGTAATGATGTGAAGGAAGTCATTGGGCGTAATTACGATATTATTTGTTTTTTCACGCCCGGGGGTGTAAAAAGTCTCCTTGAAAATTTTCCGGATTTTAAGCAAAACGGGACTACCATTGGGGCATTCGGCGTTAATACCTTTAAAGCTGCTGAAGACGCAGGTTTATCACTCGATATCAAAGCCCCGCTTCCGCAATCCCCAAGTATGGTATCGGCTATTGAAAAATTCTTACTTCAGTCAAAAAAGAAGTAGGGTTTTGTAGTAGCTTAATAAGGTTTATTTTTTATCATTTCTACATTTAATTAAGGGAAACCTTAACAATAAGCCTCACAATATTTAGATAATTTAGCCGTTTAGATAAGTCGGGACTTAAAATTGTAACACCTTATTTAACGAATACTTCTGAAAATGACATTAATTCAAAATAATCGTTACATTTGTCCATTACCCTCAATGTTTAATAAAATGAATAATCGGTTGTTCTGCCTTATAGCCGTAGTAGCTATCTTTTCTACTGCCAGTTGTAAAAAATCTGGTAGTAAATCCGGGTCTCTCCCTAACGATGGGATGCTTCATGGAGTAGCTCCAGGTGCAAAGTGGACGCCTACACGTCCCCCGGGTATGGTGTACGTTCCGCCGGGAACTTTTCACATGGGTCCAAGCGATGAGGATGTAAATTTCGCATTCACTGCAAGAAACAAATCTGTTTCAATTAGTGGATTCTGGATGGATGCGACTGAAATTACCAACAACCAGTACCG
>JBKJUT010000262.1:0-4469 GCA_046590515.1 Ferruginibacter sp. | reverse complement strand
ACTGAACATACTGGTGATCCACATCGGGAAGTGTCCATGCTGTTCTTTATACTCGAACGACTGCTGACTCATGCCTTGCCAGCCTGAAATATCTCCCTGTTTTAAAACCACCCCGCTTTCCAGTGCAGGTTTACAAAATATTACGGCAACCAATAAAAATATGACTACCGCCACAATGTGAGGTACCAGTTTTTTAAAATCAAAATTTTTCATGAAATCACTTTATGGCGGCAAATTAAGGCTAAAATCAATACCATTGCCGTGCTGTATAAAGATAGTGCCAGGCTTGCTGCCAGTCTTTAAAATACAAGGCATAAAAAAAAGCTGCCGGGGCAGCTTTTACATTCTTTATAGATGAGTTACATACCTGCTCCTTGTTGCAGCCCCTGCATGTTTTCCATTTCACCTTTAAGATTTTTACGTTTTAATAGTGATACATCAAACTTTCCAAAACGCCAGTTGAAATTCAATCTCACTACCTGCGGATCACGGCGTCTGTTGTTATCCTGTTCAAAATATACCGAGGATGAATGAGAGGCATATACCCTGGAACGGAAAATATCACTGAATTGTAAGGTTAAAGATCCAGCATTGTTTTTAAGGAAGTCTTTCCGGATTGATATATCGGCACCATAAACTGGCTTTATATATCCCTGTGCAGAAGCCTGGCTCTGGCCAAAACCACCGAACATTCCGCCACCGCGACCGCCACCCGCAGGTAACAGGGCTTTTGCCTGGTAATCCGCATTTAACTGGATGCTGTATTTTTTCGGAAGTTTAAAACTGTTGCTGATCTTTCCAAACCAGCTAAACTGGCTGTTGGTTCCTGTACCGGCCAGGTTATTGGCTTCAATGGTAGAATTAAACAGGTTGACATTGGTGGTCAGGTCCCACCACTTGTTGATCTTGTTTTTACCGGTAAGTTCAAGCCCCGTGGTATAGCTGCGGGTAGCATTGGCATACGTGGTAAATAAGACATCTTTCTTCTTTGCTGTGTCCGGGTTTGATGTAAGATATGAATACCTGGTGATGAGGTCATTGGTATTACGTGCGTAAAGGCTGGCAAAGAATGAATTTCCTGTTTTGTATTGGTTGGAATAACCCAACTCTATAAGGTTAGTAAATTCAGGCCTTAGTGCAGGGTTACCAATACTCAGATTCAATGAATCGGTATAATCAATGAATGGCAGTAACTGGAAAAAATTAGGGCGGTTAATCTTACGGGAATAATTAAACTGCAGATCCTGCTTGTCATTTATTTTATAAGTAAAATAAGTACTTGGGAAAAGACTGAATGGATATTTGTTGGTAAAGGTTTGTTTCCTGGTTGTAAAATCGCCGGTATATTTTGAACTCTCTAAACGCAGGCCTAATTGTGCAGAGAATTTTTTGAACTGCTGGGAGTATGTTGCGTATCCTGCAGAAACTTCATCGGTAAACTGGTATTTCACACTCAATCCGGAATCCAGCCTGAATTGATTATTCAATCCAAGGGTGTAATTGTCATTTCCGCTGGTAAAATTACGCCGCGAACTTCTTAAGCCCATTTCCAGCTTTGAAGTTTTGGTAAGTGGATCCACATAATCAGTCTGGAGTGTAAAGAAACGGGTATCACCACCACTTTCAGTACGCTGCACATTATTGTAATTACGTGAAGGATTGTTGGCATATAAATACTGGCTGTTATACAAGCCTGTATTTTCATTGTTCATGTAATTGAAATTCGCATCTACTGTCCATTCTCTACCGGCCTTCGGGTAATTATGTTTGAAACCCAGGCTGCTTCCGTAGTTATAACCACCCGATTCGCTGGATGATTTACGCGTACCGTTTTTGGTTTCGAGTATTGAATTACCACCCTGTATTCTTTCAGTAGTGAAGATATTATCATCACTGTAAAATTTGCGTTTAACATAATTGCCGCTAAGAGTAATTGTATTGCGGTTGTCAATGTAAAAATCAAAACCCAGCCGGCCAAATCCGAACGTACCTTTAAATTCAGGGGTATTGTCCTGCACCAGGCGTGCAGTTGTATCGCCACGAAGGAAATCTGTTCTTTCGGTATGGGCTACACTAAGTGACTTTGGCATACCGATCATTGCAGCGGCAAAAAAGTTGACCTTGTTTTGTTTGATGTTGATATCACCACCTCCTCCTGGCCTGCCGCGGGAGTCGAGACTGGCTCTCACATTACCGTTGTAACCTGCTTTACGGTTTTTCTTCAGTACTATATTAAGTATACCCGAACCTCCGCCGCTTGCATCATATTTTGCCGACGGGTTGGTAATGATCTCTACGCTGGCAATCTGGTCGGCCGGTATCTGGTCAAGAGTGAGGGTAGTAGGCCTGCCATCAATAAAAATCTGTGGGGCAGAATTACGCAACGTCACATTTCCATCAATATCCACATTCACGGAAGGTACATTCTTCATTATATCCACCGCAGTTCCGCCGGCAGCAGACAAATCTTTTTCAACATTATAGATTTTACGGTCCAGTCCCATTTGCAACAATGGCTTGCTGCCCACAACGGTTACATCCTGCAATTGTTTGGTATCCTGGATCATTTTTATATTGCCCAGGTCTTTATCAACCCCACTCATCATGGAAGCCATATCACCTGTGCGGGCAGCGCCCATATTTATTTCGAAACTCACCTTTTCTTCATAAGGCTTATACCCAATGGCAGAAATCCTTAATTTATAAGAACCCATAACCGGCAGTTCATTAATGCTGAACTCGCCTTTCTTGTCGGAAAGTTGGGTAGCCAGGATATAGTCACGACGTTTTTTAGTAACTGTATCCATTTTATTCTGGATCAGCTGGATAGAAGCATCTTCAATTGGCTTGGCATTGGTTTCATCCACCAGTTTACCATAGAAGTGGCCCAGGTTCATGTTTTGACCCGCCATTTGGGGCCTGCCAGCTATGGTTGGCATTTGCGCCAGTCCGCAAAAGGAAATACTTAAGGCCAGGCAAAATAACAAGTAATTTTTTTTCATAATTGTAATGTATAAGTAAACAGGTATCAGATAGTGTAAAAAATATATCCTTTTCCAATACGGACGCGAAGTTGCTTAATTTAATTGTGATATTCATACACCTTTATGATGAATGGTATACGTGTTAACAATTTTTAACGATTCTTGTTGTAAAGGACAGACAAAATAATTTGGAGGTGAATTTTGAAGGAGACATGTTTTTATATACTTTTGCAACCCTACACGGTAGCCATAGCTCAGTTGGTTAGAGCATCAGATTGTGATTCTGAGGGTCGTGGGTTCGAGCCCCATTGGTTACCCAACACTCCCCGCCTTAAAACGGGGAGTTTTTTTTTATATTTCAGTTCCAGAAATTGATTTTAACCCTGCCGTCTGTTTAACAAAACATTATTGACAATCAGGCGTTATATTGAATTAAGGGTTTTTAATTCCGTTATTTTTACAGTATGCAAAAAATTGCAGCCTTTATGATGAGTAAAAAATTTATTCCCGTAATTCTTGTGCTTACAGGTGCCAGCCTTTTCCTGGCTTTCCAGTCTCAGGGTAAAAGTGATTCTGAAAATCCAAAAAGCAGGTATGAAAAAATTCTTCGAAATGTAGGAATGCTCCTGGAAGAAGGCCATTACAGTCCTAAAAAAATAGATGACACCTTTTCTAAAGAGGTCTTCAAGAAATTTTTGACTGACCTGGATGGCGAAAAAAATGTGTTTCTTAAAAGCGATATGGAATCTTTCAGGAAATTTGAGACGGTAATTGATGATGAGATACATGGCAGTGAATTAAAATCATTTTATGCAATCAATGATGTGTACCTCAAGCGCCTGGCAGAAATATCCAATTTACCAAAGGATCTTTTAAAGCAGCCTTTTGACTACACAGTCAACGAAAATGTAATTATGGACGGGCAAAAAGTAAACTATCCTGCTAATGAATCAGAACGCAGGGATAGCTGGAGAAAGCGCCTTAAATATATCAGTTTAAATAAATTCATAGACCTGCAGGAAGAACGTGAAAAAAACAAGGATAAGAAAGAACATCTATTCAAGGCAGATAGTACACTGGAGCGTGAAGCCCGTGAATTTACTTCCAGGCAGATAGAGCGTTATTTCGCGACCAAAAGAACCCGCGAAACAATGGATGAAAATTTCAGCACCCTGGTAAATGCCATTACCGGTACTATGGATCCCCATTCAAATTATTTTCCACCTGTGGACCTGAGGTCTTTTAACGAATCTATGAGCGGTCGTTTCTTCGGCATTGGCGCCCAGTTAAAGGAGGAAGAAGGAAAAATAAAAATTTCTTCCCTCGTATCAAGCGGCCCGGCCTGGAAAAATGGTGAATTAAAAGAGAATGATGAAATAATAAAAGTAGGGCAGGGCAATGCGGATCCGGTTGATGTAACAGGATATAGCGTTACGGATGCGGTTAAGCTTATTCGTGGCGCTGAAAAAGGCAGCGAGGTGCGTT
>JBKJUT010000132.1:0-3667 GCA_046590515.1 Ferruginibacter sp. | reverse complement strand
ATCTTATGTTTAGTAGGTAAAATTCACGTGAAAGTAATACACGAGTAGAAAATAATGAAATACAGACGAAAACGGCTAAGAGAATAGTATAATAAAAAAATACCCTTAATTCCTTCGATTTAAGCTTTTTATTAAAAAGCAAACAAAAGATTAAAGGTAAAAACTCAGATAAGTAGGTAATATTTGCTAAATCTTTCAGGAGTGCAGTTAGTTTTGTATTCAAAAGTAGCTAACTGTAACCCAAAATCAAAATTTAGTTAGAATTACCCAAAGAATGCAAGAATTATGGTTAAAACGTCGCCTAACATAATATATAGTTTTGTGGTTAAGAATAAATTCAACTGCAACTTCCAGCTAAATCAATTCCTTTGCAAGAGGGGAGGAAATCATCGTAGTTTTACGTTTTTTCACCAAAATCAGCACCCTATAGGGTTACAGACGAAATTCCTACAAAAAACAACTATAAATTAAGGGTAAATGTACGAATCTAATATAGTAATTTTACTATGCTGACTAATCGTAACTATACCAAGTAAATTCCCATAATGAATTTTTATATAATATAATACCAATCAAACAACGGCGGGGTATTGCGATTTCTATGCCAAACTCAGGAGTAAGAACCAGGAGAAAGAAAGAGTTGATCAACAGGAATATAAGCACAAGGAACAGAATATTGGATTTAAAACGTCTGATTGGATAATGGACTGGATAATATACCTCCTGTTAATCAACTGAATCAAATGTACACCTGGGTTGTAAATTCACATATAGCAGAAACGCCCTATTATTACTTTGTAAGTTTTACTCTAAGCACCTGTTTAATTACGAAGCACTATCGTAAATAAACGTGTTTTTTTGCACGTAATTTTACTAATAAAAAACCTAGTGTAGTACTGATTACCAATATTCTATAATATCAGCTACGATTTAATTTCCCTGTAATTCCTGTTTTTCAATAGTAAAAATGTACCTTGATGCTTCTTTAATTAACCCATGTACTAATCAATGTCTACTGAAAATTTGATAAAGATCGCCATAGCCGACGATCATAAAATATTCCGGGACGGAATTAAGATGGCATTATCCGGTAAAACCAACCTCAAAATGCTATGGGAAGCTGAGGATGGGAAGGATATGATGCACAAAATTGCTATTAAAAAACCCGAAGTGCTCTTAATGGATATCAGGATGCCGGAAATAGATGGAATTAACGGGATCCAGTTAATCAGGAAGGAATTTGAAGATATCAAAATCATAGTGCTGACAATGTATGACGACCAGCAGATGATAAGCAAAATGATGGAGATGGGTGCAAATGCATACCTGACAAAAACTACAGACCCGGAAGAGATTTATGAGGCTATTTTAACCTGTATGAATGATGATTTTTATTTCAATGAATTGGTAAATAAAGCTGTTATGGGGAAACTCATGCAGAAGAAAAACGTGAGGCAGCATTACGGCTCAAATACTCCCATTAATTTCAACGAGAAAGAAATAAAGATCCTGCAATTACTGGCGGAAGATAAAACAACAGAAGAAATATCCAAGATCATATTTTTGAGCCCGCGTACTATAGAAACCATCCGGCAGAATATGAAAACAAAGGTAAATGCAAAAACAATAGGCGGCTTGATCATGTATGGAATGAGGAATAAACTAATAGAATAGTTTAAAACGTAACAATACCATTTTTCACTGCATATATCGCCAATCCTACCCGGCTTTTTACTTCCAGTTTATCAAATAAACCATCCCGGCATCCATCAACTGCCCTGGGAGTCATTCCTAATTTTACTGCTACTTCTTTATAAGTCAGATCTGTACTTGCCATTTTTAAAAATTCGATTTCTTTTTCTGTTAACAATGCCTTTTCAATGGAAGATTGACTGGTGTGATTTCTTTGAAAAAAAGAAGCCAGCTTACCTGTAGCGTTCTGGCTGTAATAATATCCATTGCCGGCCACGGATGACAAGGCAAGTTTTAGTTCCGAAGGATGAATGTCCTTTTTCAGGAATCCTCTTACCCCTGCCTGAAGTAACCTGATCAATGCGATTTCAGAATCGTACATAGTCAGAGTCAGTTTTAATATACCAGGGTGATTTTCCTGCAGCCATCTGGCCGTTTCAAAACCGTCCATGCCCGGCATATTAAGATCAAGCACTACGAGGTCCGGCAGGATACCATTTTGCAAATGGGTTATCACTTCAAGCCCACTGCCGGCTACGGCAATTACTTTAAATCCTTCAAAGGAATCAATCAGCCCTGCCAGGGCATCTCGAAGCAGTATGTGGTCATCTGCTAATAACACTTTACATGGCTGCCTTAAATTCATCGATGGGAATTTGAATGATTAATTGGGTTCCTTGATTTATTTCTGAAGTGAAAGAGCAGTTCCCTTTCAGCATTTTTGCCCTTTTATGAATATTTTGCAAACCTAACCCGTTCTCAGTCTGCCGGTTTGGATCCGAGCCACGACCGTTATCACAAACCTGTAATACGAGGTGATTCCCGGCTGTATGCAAGCGAATAGACACCTTGGTAGCGCCAGCATGTTTGATGATATTATTAATAGCTTCCTGAACAATCCGGAAAAGAAGCAGTTCGGCACGGTCTCCTAAAGAAAAAGTTTCTTCGCTTACATCAAGTTCCACTGTAAATATTCCCATCTTAGACAATTGCAATGTTTCATATTCAAGGGCTTTCTTCAACCCGTTTTGCAGGAGACCTTCTGAACTCATGCTATGGCTGATGTCCCGGAGGTCATCTATGGATTCTCCAATCATAGCTACCACCCGGTAAACTTCATCTTCGGAAATCTTTCCGTCACTTAATACAGCACGGTTTAATTTTAATTTTGCCAGGGTTAGCTGTTGACCGATGTTGTCGTGAATTTCCCGAGAAATATATTGCATAGTTTGCTCTTGTACTTCCAGTTGAAACTGTAATAAATTGTTTTTATGTGCAATCTTAAGTTCCTCTACACTTCTAAGATGTGCATGCTGTTTCTTTTGATATCGATACATTATTATTGATAGAAAACTGATCAACAATAAAATTAATGATGAACAAAAAATTATAAAAAGTGTTACCTCCTGCGAGTTTGATAAGTGCATAAAAATCCTTTTATAAAAAACAAATGCATAATGCAATATCCAATTGTTACAAAAAGCATTAAAAAATAATAGTGATTTTTAGGAATCGTGTAATATAAGAACTGATTAAATGAATACATCGGGATAGTAATTCCCATTCCCAAAAACACACCTGTGATAATCCAAAATGAAGGCTGTTTAACAAGGTCCATTTCGGGCATTGTGGTAAACAGGTTGTTATAATATAACAAACAAAAAATTAGTAATAAAAAATTGGTAACTGTATAGCTATGATTAGTGTCGTTTGTAAAATCATATGCCTCGACGATAAGAATTATAAATAAGAAAAGCCAAAATAATAAATTCTCAATTTTTTTCCTGCCGATAACTTTAGAAATAAATCTGGCCAACAAATAAAAATGAAATATTAGTGAAGCCTTATTTAAATTAAGGTAAAAGCCTTTTTGCAATAATTTAAAATAATTTAACCAAAATATTATCATTAGTGCAAAAGCCACAAGAGGATATATAAAAAAATTTTCCAAATATTTCGGAGTTGGATTGCCAAT
>JBKJUT010000201.1:0-7642 GCA_046590515.1 Ferruginibacter sp. | reverse complement strand
AACAAAACCGTAAGTGCAGAAGAACTTACAGGAATGCAACATAACCACCAGCATTAACCTGGTTGACGGCTGGCAATAATTTTTAAAATCTCCCATTCAACGGAGATTTTTTTTTTGCCCGCCCACTGCATGTAATTGCGGAAAAATAAGGATCGTAATTCTTATAGCTCATACAAGTGATACAGTACAAGTGTGCGACGCCACCACTGCCGGGTATTGCAGTAAAGCCAGGACAATAAAAAAGCCCGGTCTGGCCGGGCTGAAATTTTACTTATTCGCGAAATTATAATTTGATTTCTGCATCACTGTCATCGAAGAAATGAAATTCTGTAAGATGGTAATTCGAATTAGCAAGCACTTTAATTTTTTGTTTGTATTTCCAGCTCCATTTCATTCGGCGTGAAGGAAACCCACAGGTAAGGTAACTGTGTACGATTGGATGTACATGTATGGTAAGTCCTTTATGCTTCTGCATGATGAGGTAGCTCAGGTTCTTAGCGATCTCATCTTCCAGGATGAGGGTAGAAGATATTTTACCGGTACCATTACAACTGGAGCACACCTCGCTGGTATTGATATTCATTTCCGGCTTCATACGCTGCCGGGTGATCTGCATTAAACCGAACTTGGTAATTGGAAGCACCGCATGTTTAGCCCTGTCTGTACGCATGAACTGGTCCATGGCATCAGCCAGTTTCTTTTTATTCTCCATCAACTTCATGTCGATGAAATCTACTACGATGATACCACCCAGGTCACGAAGCCTTAACTGGCGTGCGATTTCTTCGGCTGCTTCCAGGTTGGTCTCCAGGGCATTTTGTTCCTGGTTATTACTTACGCTCTTGTAACCGCTGTTTACATCAATTACGTGCAACGCCTCTGTATGTTCAATGATAAGATAAGCGCCGCTTGGCAGGTTTACCGTTTTACCGAAGGCGGCTTTAACCTGTTTGGTAATTCCGAAATTATCGAAGATGGGAAGCCCGTTATTATAGTAGGCCACGATTTCCGCCTTATCGGGTGCAATCCTTTGGATATAAGTTTTGGTATCAGCGAAAATAGTTTTGTCATTAACCACTATCCTGTTGAAATCTTCATTTAAGAGGTCTCGCAGGATGCTGGTGGTTTTACCTTGTTCGCTGAGTATCTTGGCAGGGGGAACTGCTTCGCGTAAATTTTTCTGGATGGTGGCCCAGGTAGCAACCAGGCTAAGCAAATCGGCGTGTAATTCTGCTGTTTGTTTGCCTTCTGCGGCTGTACGAACGATTACGCCAAGATTCTTCGGCTTAATGGCCTCGATAATTTTATGCAGGCGCTTACGTTCTTCCGAAGAATGGATCTTGCGGGAAACGGCAACAATATCATTAAAAGGAGTTACTACCACAAAACGGCCGGGAAGCGACAGTTCGCAACTCAGGCGAGGCCCTTTGGCTGCAATCGGCTCTTTTAAAATCTGCACCAATACATTAGGACGACCGCTAAGAACCTCTGTAATCTTACCGGTTTTTACGATCTCCGGTTCTACTTTAAAATTCGAAAAGTCAGCCCCGTTTTCCGATTTCTCGTTGATGGACTGGTTGGTGAATTTTAGAATAGATTTTACATAAGGGCTAAGGTCGGTATAGTGAAGAAAGGCATCTTTTTCGAAGCCTACATCTATAAAGGCGGCATTCAAACCCGGGATGAGTTTTTTCACTTTTCCCAGGTAAAGGTCTCCCACAGCAAAACTGGCATCTGCCTTTTCGCTATGCAGTTCCACCAGCCTCTTATCTTCCAGCAGGGCAATTTCTACGCCGTGTGGGGCTGCATTAATAATTAGTTCCTTGGTCAATTGCACAAATTTTGTAAGACCATATACATCACGGGATGAAAACATAAACGGCATACAATAACAGCAACAAGTACTACAGTTATTGTATGCGAATAGATGTGTGCCGGGGATGAGGATATCCGGCACCTGTGATAAAAAGAATTACTTCTTCTTATGACGGTTCTTTCTTAAACGTTTTTTACGCTTATGAGTAGCGATTTTATGACGTTTTCTCTTTTTACCACAAGGCATACCTAGTCTTTTTTGTTATTAAAAATATTTTTTATGTTGTATTCGTATTGTTATTTCAATTGCCTGATCCTTTCATCCACTTCTTTCGAGTAGGCAGGGTTGTTAGCCAGTTGCTTACTTACTGTATACCATTTAATGGCTTCAGTTTTATTACCTGTGGCAGCGTATGTATCTGCCAGGTAAGCCACAGCTTCCAGGTTACCGGGTTCGTGTGCTACTATTTTTTTGAATCTTTCAAGCGCTTTATCATTCTGGCCGGAGATGAGTCCGCCAATGCCAAGAACCAATTGAGCTTTCATATTGTTGGAATCCCGCCGGGCTACCTCCAGCAATTGCTGAACCCCAGTCATGGTTGCGGTGGCGTCACCGCCGCGGCCCTTACCAAATATATAGACACTTCCCAGGTCAATTTTGAGGTCGTCGTTAGACGGATCCTGTTTAATTGCTTTTTCAAATAGCTCGATGGCTGCTGCTGTTTCCCACTTGAGCCGGGCCTCATCCTGTTCGTGACGAAGCCGCTCTAACATCAAGCGGGCTGCAAAGGTGAGGCTTTTTTCTGAATTATCCAACTTAGCAGCTTCGATTGTGTAAAATACATAGGGTTCAAACAGGTGTATACTGTCTTTCCAGAAGGCTGCAAGTGAAGAGTAGGCTGTAATCTGTTGACTTAAAATATCACCCCGGCTGATATTGTTTTCTAATTGACCAAGATACACTGATTGGGATGGAGATAATTTCTGTTTGGCAGAATCTATAAAATACTTAGGGTCAAAGGTATGTGCGGCAGTTTCTGCTACGGGAACTTTCTTCTCACTGGTTTTACCAAATACAAAAATGGCTACTACGAGCACGAGTCCTGTTCCGGCTATGATAAATTGTTTCTTCACGGGTGTATTTTACAGCCCGCAAAGGTAAGCTAGTCTGTGTCTTCTTTAAGTTCCGGCTCAGACTTAATTTTAGTGGAAGTTTTGATATCTTGTACGAACTCTTTGGCAGGTTTAAAAGCTGGGATAAAATGCTCTGGAATGGCCACTGCCACATTCTTTTTGATGTTTCTTCCTATTTTTGCAGCTCTTTTCTTAATAATGAAACTGCCGAACCCACGTATATAAATATTTTCACCCTCTGTGAGGCTATGCTTGATTTCCTTAAACATGGTTTCCAGGGTAACTAATACATCTACTTTTGGGATGCCTGTTTTGTCTGAGATCTTATTTATTAAATCAGCTTTTCTCATAAAAATATTTGTTGAAATTTATTAAAAAATATTCAATTTTAAAAATAACTGGATGATAATCAAGGAGTTTAATTGTATATAAACCATTATTTCATTATATAAAATCATGCCGAATCACGTTTCGGACACAAAAAGGGTGATAAAAGCAGCTAAAAACGTTCATAAAAGGTTCTTTACAAACCAGTTGTTAAAGTGGAACCAGACCGATAACGGTCGAAAAATGCCATGGAAAGGGGAAAAAAATCCTTATAGAATCTGGCTGAGCGAAATTATTCTGCAGCAAACGAGGGTAGAGCAAGGCTGGCTTTATTACGATCGGTTTGTTCAAAAGTATCCAACAATCTCAAATTTAGCTGCCGCGAAGGACGAGGAGGTATTCAAACTTTGGGAGGGTCTTGGATACTACAGCAGGTGCAAAAACCTGTTGGCAAGTGCCCGGCAGGTAATGCAGGATTTTGATGGAGCCTTTCCTGGAAATTATGAAGATATATTAAGTTTAAAAGGGGTCGGGCCATATACGGCTGCTGCAATAGCTTCCTTCGCTTTTGACTTACCGCATGCGGTGTTAGATGGAAATGTGTACCGGGTGCTGTCGCGATATTTCGCAATAGACCAACCAATAGATGGGTCAGAAGGTAAAAAATATTTCAGCAGGCTGGCTTCAGATTTACTGGATAATTCACAACCCGGAATTTATAACCAGGCAATAATGGACTTTGGCGCTACTGTCTGTAAGCCACAGCCCTCCTGCAATTCCTGTGTTTTAAACAGCCGGTGCTTGGCTTATAATTCCGGTACGGTGGGTTTGTACCCGTTAAAATCACGTAAAATTAAAAAGAAAACCCGCTGGCTCAATTATGTCATTGTAGAACATGGAAATTGTATAGCCGCCAGGAAGAGAAGCGAAAAAGATATCTGGCAAAACCTGCATGAATTTATTCTTACGGAATCATTACATGAATTGTCAACTGAAGAATTACTGCTCCCCTTACTCCAGGAGCCCGGTGTAAAGTACCGGTTGCTAGACGCATCTACTGTCCAATCCCAGCAATTGACTCACCAGACCATAAAAGGCAAATTCATTCATGTGGAATTATTTCAGCCAGCTTCATTTGCCGGGTATCATTTTTCCTCAAAGCCGGCACTCAGCCAACTTGCCTTTCCCAGGTTTATCACTAATTACCTGCAGGAAAGCAGGCTATTTTAATGGTATTCCCCGACCTTCAACTACAATTTTTCATTTTTAATACTATCTTTAATTTTGTTCTGAAAAGGGATATGCATCATATAAAATCAATATTATGAGAGGCGTAAACAGGGTAATGCTGATAGGAAATCTTGGTAAAGATCCGGATATACAATTTTTGGAAGGGAACATTGGAGTGGCAAAATTTTCCCTGGCTACTACTGAAACTTATAAGGACAGGAGTGGCAAACTTATTTCTCAAACAGAATGGCACACAGTGGTGCTATGGCGTGGCCTGGCAGAACTGGCACAAAAATACCTTCACCGCGGAAGTTTAGTGTACATTGAAGGGCGGTTAAAAACGAGAAGTTGGGAAGATAAGGAGGGGAATAAGAAATTTGCTACGGAAATAGTAGGCGACAACCTCATTATGTTAGATAAAAGAAATGAGAATGGCCACCTGGGAATGGAGGAGAGTGATAATGCGGGTGAAATGCCGGGAGAAGAAAATTCTGACGAAAAAATACCTTTTTAAATAACCTGTTCACTAATGGGTTTATTGTTCACCTAAAAATTTGGTTTTGGATTATCATTCGGTCTTTGTTTCAATTATACATCTCCAGGTATTTTTGGCCATTACCCCTACTGCTGCCGGCATCTTACTTTTTGCAGCCTGTGTCTTATTACTTCTTTCATTCCTTGTAGCTGGCAGCGAGGTCGCATTTTTCTCTCTTACTACAAAAGACATCAACCTGCTCAAGTCGCGCAAGCAACCTTCATTTCGCAGGATTGTACATTTAATGGAACAACCTAAGCCACTGCTTGCAGCTATGCTGGTAACCCGCAGCCTGGTGAACATCGGCCTTATCTTCATCATACACATTCTGCTTGGCCAATGGCTGTCTGCATTTCCGCTTACGTTCTGGGGAGCCTTCTTCCTGAAAGTAGCCATTATTGCATTTATCCTTATACTCTTTGCAGAAGTTTTACCTAAGGTTTGGGCTACACATAAAAAAATATGGTTTGCCACCACTGCTTCGTTGGTCATAGAAATTATTAACAGTGTATTTTACCGGCTTAGCCGCAAACTGGTAATCTTCAGTGATGGCATAGAGAAAAAAATGTCATCTGAAAATTCTTCCACAATGGATGAAAGTCACATTGATTATGCCATTGATCTTTTGCCTGAACATGAAGCTACCCTGGAGGAAAAACAGATATTAAAAGGTATCCGCAAATTCGGCGGTACTACCGTTAAACAGATTATGCGTACCCGGCTCGACGTTAGCGGCATACCTGTTAAAAGCACATTCACTGAAGTAGTACAACTGGTGGAAGAATTACATTACTCCAGGCTACCGGTTTACCGGAATAACCTGGACGAGATCGCCGGAATGCTGCATACCAAAGACCTGCTTCCGCATTTACATGAGGCAGATGATTATGAATGGATCACTTTGATGCGCCCACCTTATTTTGTGCATGAACAAAAATTAATCGAGGACCTTTTGCAGGAATTCAGAACCCGGCGCAACCATTTCGCTATCGTGGTGGATGAATTTGGTGGCACCTCAGGTATTGTAAGCCTGGAAGATATAATGGAAGAAATTATAGGAGAAATAGAGGATGAGTTTGATGACGAACAAAGCGCCAATAAAAAACTGGATGACTTTAATTACATATTTGAAGGAAAAACCATGATTAATGATGCCTGCAAAGCTATGAAGTTGCCTTCCGAAGCCTTTGACGAGGTTCGGGGAGACAGTGATTCCCTTGCAGGATTATTGTTAGAGATAGCCGGTGAATTTCCACAGGTGAACGATGAATTAAAACACGGTGACTTTACATTTATTCCACTGGAGATCAGCAAAAACAGGATCGATAAGATTAAGATTGTCATAAATTCCACACAGGTAGAAGGCAGTACATTATAGCATGAAAAATTTGAAACTGTTCTTAGGATTGATATCGGTCTCCCTGTTAATTGTAGCATGTAATTCTGTGTACACCTCAAAGAAGAAAGGTTATTTCGATATTGATTTGCCGGAACATGTCTATAATAAATTTGATACCCCAGGTTTTCCTTATGCTTTTGAATACCCTGCCTATGCTATACCGGTTAAAGACAGTACCTATTTCGACAGTACGCCTGAAAATGATTACTGGATCAACCTCGATTTTCCTGCTTTCAATGCAAGGGTTTTTCTGAGTTATAAAATCATCGGCGGCCGTGCATTTTACAAAGTTAAAAACCAGCAAGGTTTATATAAAGATTCTTCCGGGGTTAACCAATTTGACAGGATGGTAAATGATGCCTTTAACCTCACAAATAAAAATAATGCGATTGCATCTTCTATCCAGGACAGTGTATTCCGGACAGGCAATGGCATCAGCGGGGTAATGTTTAAGGTAGGCGGAAATGCGGCCACCGCAACCCAGTTTTTTTTAAGTGATACCCTGAACCATTTTCTGCGTGGTGCACTGTATTTTAATGCCACACCAAATGCAGATTCTCTTAAGCCTGTACAGGACTTCCTGCAGGAAGACATCAGGCACATGATCAATACTTTCCAATGGAGAAATAAAAGCTAACCCAGGTTTTTATTTTATACGCAAAAAAGCAGGCTCCCATAGGGCTAATTCAGTATTTTTGCAACATGATTGCCATAGATAATGTGTTGGTAAGTGATGAGATAATCAAAGAACAGTTTGTTTGCGATCTTTCTAAATGCAAAGGCGCCTGTTGTGTAGATGGTGATGCAGGTGCACCTCTAAGCAAGGATGAGTTAAAAAAAATTGATGAAGTATTTGAACATGTTTTACCCTACCTCGGTAAAGAAAGCCGGGTAGAAATAGAAAGGCAGGGACATTACGTATACAATAAAGAATTTGGTTGGGTTACTCCTACCATTAACAACGCAATTTGCGTATACGGTATAAAAGACAAAAACGGAATCGTGAAGTGTGGAGTGGAACAGGCATACCTGGATGGTAAAACCAGTTGGAAAAAACCCATTAGCTGTCATTTGTTCCCGATTATTGTAACAAAAAGCCGCGATGGGGTTACTGAGTTTGCTAATTATGAACCAAGGGAAGATAATTGTAAGGCCGCATGCTCATTAGGGAAAAAACTCAAGGTGCCGGTATACCAGTTTTT